>NZ_JBDPLX010000023.1:0-115662 GCF_039871815.1 Micromonospora sp. B9E7 | reverse complement strand
GGACCCAGGACGACCTCGACGCGGTCGCCCGCGAACTCAACGGACGACCACGCCAAACTCTCGACTGGCAGAATCCAGCCGAGGTACTCCACAAACACCTGGTTGCAACAGCCGCTTGAAACCGCCCGACCAGGACACCCCGACTTCCAGGAACCGGAGTCGATCAGCGCGCGCCGCGACCGCGACGGACCCCGACCCGGTGCCGGCGGGACGTCAGTTGGCAGCGGCGGGCGGCAGCACCTCGTCGGCGCGGTACGTGCCCAACGGCATGACCACCGGCTCGGGGCCGGTCGCGTCGACGAACGGCGTGGGCGAGTCGGCGACCGCGAACTGGGTCCGGTACAGCTCGGCGTAGAGCCCGCCGACGGCCACCAACTCGTCGTGCCTGCCCCGCTCGACGATCCGCCCACCGTCCAGGACCAGGATCTGGTCGGCGTCGCGCACGGTGGAGAGCCGGTGTGCGATCACCAGGGCGGTCCGCCCGGTCAGCGCCACCGCCAATGCCCGTTGCACCGCCGCCTCGCTCTCCGAATCCAGGTGGGCGGTCGCCTCGTCGAGGATCACGATCGACGGCGCCTTGAGCAGCAGCCGGGCGATCGCGATGCGCTGCTTCTCGCCGCCGGAGAACCGGTAGCCGCGTTCCCCGACGGTGGTGTCCAGCCCGTCGGGCAGCGCCCGGACCAGGTCGGCCACCTGGGCGCCGGCCAGCGCGGCCCAGATCTCGTCGTCGGTGGCGTCGGGCTTGGCGTAGCGCAGGTTCTCGGCGATCGTCTCGTGGAACAGGTGCGAATCCTGGGTGACCACACCGATCTCGTCGCGCAGGGACGCCAGCGTCGCGTCGCGTACGTCCACCCCGCCGACCAGCACCTGCCCGTCGCTGACGTCGTAGATCCGGGAGATGAGCATCGACAGCGTCGACTTGCCGGCACCGGAGGGGCCGACCAGCGCGACCATCTGCCCCGGCTCCACGCTGAACGAGACACCCTTGAGCACCGGCTCGTCGACGGTGCGGTCGAGCGTGGCGACCTCTTCCAGCGAGGCGAGGGAGACCTCGGCGGCGCTCGGGTAGCGGAATCGCACGTCGCGGAAGTCGACCCGGCCGGCGCCCCGGGGCACCGGCACCGCGTCGGGCTTCTCCACGATGCCCGGCTTGAGGTCCAGCACCTCGAAGACGCGGTCGAACGAGACCAGCGCACTCATCACGTCCACCCGGACGTTGGAGAGCGCGGTGAGCGGACCGTACAGGCGGGTGAGCAGCAACGCGAGCGTCACCACGGTGCCCGCGCTGACGCCGCCGGTCACCGCGAGCCAGCCGCCGAGGCCGTAGGTGAGCGCCTGCGCCAACGAGGCCACCAGCAGCATCGCCACGAAGAACGTGCGGGAGTACATCGCGGACTGGATGCCGATGTCGCGGACCCGCTCGGCCCGGTCGCCGAACCGGCGGGCCTCGATCTCCGGCTGGCCGAAGAGCTTCACCAGCAGCGCGCCGGCCACCCCGAACCGCTCGGTCATGGTCGCGTTCATCTTGGCGTCGAGGTTGTACGCCTCCCGGGTGATGTCGGCCAGCCGCCGACCGACGCGGCGGGCCGGGATGATGAAGATCGGCAGCAGCACCAGCGAGAGCGCGGTGATCTGCCAGGAGAGGGTGAACATCACCGCCGCGGTGAGCACGAGTTGGATGACGTTGCTGACCACACCGGACAGGGTGGAGGTGAACGCC
The DNA here is from genome assembly GCF_039871815.1 of Micromonospora sp. B9E7. NCBI lineage: Bacteria > Bacillati > Actinomycetota > Actinomycetes > Micromonosporales > Micromonosporaceae > Micromonospora > Micromonospora sp. B9E7. Next base: position 113,942 of record NZ_JBDPLX010000023.1, on the reverse strand, counting down.
CGCTGGGCGCCGAGCACGTCGTTGTTGAGCCTGCTGACCAGAGCGCCGGTCTGGGTACGGGTGAAGAACTGCAACGGCATCCGCTGCACGTGGTCGTAGACCCGGGTGCGCAGGTTGAAGATGATGCCCTCGCCGATCCGGGCGGAATACCACCGTTGGGCCAGCGAGAGCAGCGCGTCGGCGACCGCCAGCCCGGCGATGAACAGGGCCAGTCGGACCACCTGGCGGCCCGCTTCGGTGCCGCCCCGGTTGATCGCGTTGATCACGTCGCCGGCGAGCACCGGGGTGGCCACACCGATGATGGCGGCCAGCACCACGGTGGCCAGGAAGACGACGATGTCACGCCGGTAGGGCCGGGCGAAGGCGACGATGCGCCGGGCCACCCCACGCTTGAGCCGGTGGGCGGAGACCTCGTCGCGGTCGCGCATCGACCGGAGCATGCTCCACCCGGCCATGCCACCGCCGGACATCGGGTTGGACATCGCTCACCTCCGGGTCGTCGGGCAGACCGCGTCGTCAGGTCAATTCTCCCGACGAGTGTGACAACCTCGGCAGTAACCCGGATCTTCCCGTGCGGTCCTTACCTAGTCTCCCCTGCCGGCGAGGTCACGAAGCCGACGGGTCTGCGCCTCCCGCTCGGCGCGCTGCTGGTCGGCGTGCGATCGCCCGGCCGCGCCGGCGAGCAACGCCTTGATCTCCACCACCGCGTCCCGGGCCCCGGCGAGCAGGCCAGCGGTCAGATCCTGGACCGCGCCGTCCAGGTCGGCTGGCGGCACGACGAGGGTGGCCAACCCGACCCGGTCCGCCTCGGCGGCGTCCAACCGGCGGCCGGTCGCGCAGATCTCCAGCGCGCGGGCGTAGCCGACCAGTTCGACGAGGCGTTTCGTGCCGGCCAGGTCGGGCACCAGGCCCAGCGTCACCTCGGCCATCGACAGTTTCGCGTCGGCGGCGAGAACACGCAGGTCACAGGCGAGGGCAAGCTGGAAGCCGGCACCGATCGCGTGACCCTGCACGGCCGCGACGGAGATGACGTCCGGTCGGTGCAGCCAGGTGAAGCCGGCCTGGAACTCCGCGATGCGCTCGGCACACTCCTGCTCGGGCAGCGCGGCCAGCTCCGCGAACGACCCCGCGCCGGAGGCACCGGCCACCGCGAGGTCGAGGCCGGCGGAGAACGCACGTCCCTCGCCCCGGACCACCACCACCCGCACGTCGCCGGGCAGGTCGCGGGAGAAGTCGCTCATCGCCCGCCACATGGCAGGCGTCTGGGCATTGAGCACGTCGGGCCGGCACAACGTCACCGTGGCGACCGGCCCGTCGCAGGTCAGCCGAACCCCGGTCGCCTCGGCGGTCACCGGACGGCCCGGGGCGCGGCGCTGGTGAACGACGCTGAGGGGCGGGTCACGCCTTCTTGCGGCGCCGGGCACCACCGCGCTGACGCAGCTGAACCCCGGACTCGGTGAGCACTCGGTGGATGAACCCGTAGGAACGGCCGGTCGAGGCCGCCAACGCGCGGATACTCTCCCCCGAGGTGTACCGCTTTACCAGGTCCTTGGCGAGCGTCTGACGCTCGGCTCCGACGATCCGGCGACCCTTCTCAGTGCTGGTGGCTGTGCCAGTGGCTGCCATGCTGTGTCCTCACGTCCCAGACTGTGCGGTTCGGATACGGTCCCACCTATTAGACCGCCTCGAACGATCATGCGCCAGATATCAACTCTTCGCCAACCGACACGCTATGCAATGTCAGCTTCCCGATAGAGTGATCCTGGCAATCGGCCCCGCCCGGCCTCCGGGCGTACCCCCGAAGGCGATGGCTGCTGCCGACGAACCGTAACCTGCCGTCGTGATCGACCTGTTCAGCACGGCGGCCGGAGCCGCGGTGGTCTTCGCCGCGACCGACGTCGACGACATCGTCATCCTGACCCTGTTATTCGTCGCGGCCCGCACCACCGGCCGGCCCCGCCCGTGGCAGATTGTCGCCGGCCAATACGTCGGTATCGGCGCGCTCGCGCTGGCGAGCGCGGTCGTCGCGGCCGGGCTGCTCGTGGTGCCCGACCCGTGGACGGGGCTTCTCGGCCTCCTGCCGATCGCGCTGGGCGTACGCGCGCTGCGGCGCTCCGACGAGGACGTCGCCCCCGCGGTCGTCACCGGAACGCTCGGCGTGGCGGGGGTGACGATCGCGAACGGCGCCGACAACGTGGCCGTCTACGTACCCGTCTTCCGTGCCCTCGGCCCAGCCGACAGCGCGGTGTTCCTCCTGGTCTTCGTGCTGCTCATCGCGCTGTGGTGTGCCGCCGGCGCCTGGCTGGGCGGGCACCCCCGGGTGGTCCGGCTGGTCGAACGCGCCGGCCACTGGCTGGTGCCGACGATCTTCATCGGCATCGGCGTGGTGATCCTGGTCAGCTCCGGCATCCTCGGCCGGCTGGTCGACCTGCTCGGCTGAGGGCGGCGTCGAGCGTCGACCACCGGGACACGATCAGGCCAGCTCGACCAGTTCGAGCAGGTCGTCGCTCCAGGCGTCCTCGTCGCCGTCGGGCAGCAGGATCGCGCGGTCCGGCTTGAGCGCGAGCACCGCGCCCGGGTCGTGGGTGACCAGGACGATCGCGCCGGGGTAGTTGGCGATCGCGTCGAGCACCTGCTCCCGGCTGACCGGGTCGAGGTTGTTCGTCGGCTCGTCGAGCAGCAGCACGTTGGCGCCGGAGCAGACCAGAGTGGACAGGGCCAGCCGGGTCTTCTCGCCACCGGAGAGCACCCCGGCCGGCTTGTTCACGTCGTCACCGGAGAAGAGGAACGCACCGAGGATCTTGCGCAGGTCGGTGTCGGACTGCTCGACGGCGGCGGCGCGCATGTTCTCCAGCACCGTCCGCTCCACGTCCAGCGTCTCGTGCTCCTGGGCGTAGTAGCCCAGCCGCAGGCCGTGCCCCGCGTGCACCTCGCCGGTGTCCGGGGTGAGCAGCCCACCGAGCATCCGCAGCAGCGTCGTCTTGCCGGCGCCGTTGAGCCCCAGGATGGCCACCCGGGAACCCCGGTCGACCGCGACGTTGACGTCGGTGAAGATCTCCAGCGAGCCGTACGACTTGGACAGGCCGGTCGCGGTGAGCGGGGTCTTGCCGCACGGCGCGGGGCTGGGGAAACGCACCTTGGCCACCCGGTCGGCGACCCGCACCTCCTCCAGGCCGGAGATCAGCTTCTCGGCACGACGGGCCATGTTCTGCGCGGCCACGGTCTTGGTGGCCTTGGCCCGCATCTTGTCGGCCTGCGCCATCAACGCGCCGGCCTTCTTCTCCGCGTTGGCCCGCTCCCGACGGCGGCGCCGTTCGTCGGTCTCGCGCGCCTCCAGGTACGCCTTCCAGCCCAGGTTGTACACGTCGATCACCGACCGGGTGGCGTCGAGGAACCAGACCTTGTTGACCACCGACTCCAGCAGCGCGCCGTCGTGGGAGATCACGATCAGGCCGCCCTTGTGGTTGGCGAGGAAGCCGCGCAGCCAGGTGATCGAGTCGGCGTCGAGGTGGTTGGTCGGCTCGTCGAGCAGCAGGATGCCGCCGCCGTTCTCACCGGCGTCGCGGAACAGGATCCGGGCCAGCTCGATGCGCCGCCGCTGACCACCGGAGAGGGTGCCGATGGTCTGCGCGAGCGCCCGGTCCGGTAGGCCGAGGTTGGCGCAGATCCGGGCGGCCTCGGCCTCGGCGGCGTAGCCACCCAGGGCGGCGAACTGGTCCTCCAGCGCGCCGTAGCGACGGACCAGCTTCTCGTCGGCGTCCTCGGCGAGGCGCGCCTCGATCTCCTGCATCTGCGACATGAGGACGTCCAGGCCGCGCGCCGACAGCACCCGATCGCGGCCGGTCACCTCCAGGTCGCCCGTGCGCGGGTCCTGTGGGAGGTAGCCGATGGCGCTGCGCTGGTCGATCTGGCCGCCGTACGGCTGCCCCTCGCCGGCGAGCACCTTCAACGTGGTGGTCTTGCCGGCGCCGTTGCGACCGACCAGGCCGATCCGGTCACCAGGCTGCACGCGCAGCGTGGTGTCGGACAGCAGGATGCGGGAACCGGCACGCAGTTCCAGGCCGGTGGCAGTGATCATGTTTTCGGGCTCGCTCTCGGGGTCTGGAAGGCTGACTCGGGGCACGCGAAACGGCCGGCGGGCTCAAGAGGCCCGACGGCGCGGGGCGGTTCAGCCTTCGCAGCGCAGCACCCGGCAAGTGTACCGGGCGCTCGCGGGCGACCCGCTCGGATTACCAATCAAGATCATCGGGTACCGGAACGCCTGTCCGGACCCCGTCCGGCACTCGATGGACGAAACGACACACAAACGACACTCTCACCGGCATACGGCGATCGGGGTCACCATGGAACTCAACGAGCGGGCCGAGCTCGACACCTCCCAGGCCAACGACCTGGGCCGGGGTGGCGGCGGGTCGGGCGGCGGCATCGGCATCCCCATCCCCGGCGGCGGCGGCCGGGGCGGCATCATCGGCATCGTGGTGGCCGTCCTCGTCGCCCTGCTCGGCGGCGGGTTCGGTCTCAACGCCATGACCAACGGCGACGAGGGCGGGCAGGCCGGAGGCACCGACCTGGAGCAGGCGTGCTCCACCGCGAACCCCGACCGTCTCGACGACGCGCGCTGCCGCAACGTGCTCTACGTCAACAGCATCCAGGCGTACTGGCAGAAGGCCTACCCCGAGTTGGGCAACGGGAAGTACGAGCCGACCGACACCAACTTCTTCCAGGCTGCCGTGAACACCGGTTGCGGGCAGGCCGACTCGGGTGTCGGCCCGTTCTACTGCCCCGCCGACAAGCAGGTGTACATCGACCTGAGCTTCTACGACGAGCTGGCCTCCCGCTTCGGGGCGAAGGGCAAGTTCGCCCAGCCCTACGTGCTCGCCCACGAGTACGGACACCACGTCCAGAACCTGCTCGGCACCAACGCGAAGGCCGGTCAGGGCGACCAGAGCGGCCCCCGCTCCGCGTCCGTCCGGCTGGAGTTGCAGGCCGACTGCTACGCCGGCGCCTGGGCCAAGCACGCCACCGAGAGCAAGGACAAGACCGGCCAGGAGCCGCTGTTCACGTCGATCACCCAGACCGACATCAGCGAGGCCGTGCAGGCCGCCGAGGCGATCGGTGACGACAGCATCCAGGAACGCTCCGGCGGGCGAGTCAACCCGGACCAGTTCACCCACGGCACGTCCGAGCAGCGCAAGCGCTGGTTCACCCAGGGCTACGACGGTGGCGACCCGAAGACCTGCGACACGTTCGGCACCGACCAGCTCTGACCTCCTCGCACGATCGTGGCAGGCCCCTCGGCGGGCCTGCCACGATCGTTTCGGGCCATGACACCGCAGCATCAGAGGGCGTTCACGACGGCTACCTACGTTCACCGGGTCCCTGCAACCCGCTGTGAAGAGGTAACGATGAAGACGACCACCAGGTGGACCCTGGCCGTCGGTGTGGCCCTGACCGCCGTCCTCGGTGGTGGTGCCGCCACCGCCCAGGCCACCGGCCCGGCAACCGGGCACTCCGGCGTGGGCCACCCCCGCGACACCGCGCTCGCCACCGCATTCGGCGCCGTGGACCGCAACACCTCCTGGCAGCAGACCGGCAAGCTGAAGCTGAACTTTCCCACGTTCCACACCGAGGGCATCGCCGTCGCCGGCGACCGGATCTTCCTCTCCTCGGTCGAGATCATCGAACCGACGGTCAAATACCCCACCCCGCAGAACGGGTACGACCGCAGCCCCGGCAAGGGCGTGGGCCACCTGTTCGTCATGGACCGCCAGGGCAACCTGCAACGGGACATCGTCCTCGGCGAGGGGGACATGTACCACCCGGGCGGCATCGACTTCGACGGGACGAACATCTGGGTGCCGGTCGCGCAGTACCGCCCCAACAGCAGCACGATCGTCTACCGCGTCGACGCCTCCAGCCTGCGGGTGCACAAGCAGTTCGAGGTCACCGACCACTTCGGCGGCGTGGTCCTCGACAAGACCACCGGCCGACTCGTCGGCAACACCTGGGGATCGCGACGCTTCGCGGAGTGGAACCTCCAGGGCAGGCAGCTGCGGACCTGGGACAACGAGAACTTCTTCGTCGACTACCAGGACTGCCAGTACGTGCCGAACGGCAAGATGATCTGCGGTGGTGTCACCAACCTGCCGCAGACCCCTGCCGCCGGCGGCAGCAAGGCCACCTACGAGCTCGGCGGACTCGCCCTGATCGACCTGCACAGCCACGACGTGCTCCGTGAGGTGCCCTTCCAGCAGTGGTCCACCGCCGGACACGTGGCCACCCGCAACCCGGTCAAGCTCGCCGCCGACGGCAACCGGCTCACCATGTGGGCCGCGCCGGACAACGGCGAGGAGGGCAACGGCACCGAGATCCTGACCTTCCAGGCGACGGTCGCCCCGTAGCCACCGCACCGCCGTCGGCCGTCCTCCACCCCGGACCGGGAGGGGATGGCCGACGGCGGACCCGGGTCAGGCGAGCCGCGAGACCTGGTAGTGGCCGATGAGCCAGTCGTCGTCGACCCGCCGCAGGAGCACGCCGAGGTTGACGGTCAGGGCCGGCCGGTCGGTGAAGCCGAACTCCACCTCCAGGTAGCCGAGGACCACGTCGTCGGCGAGACGGCGGATCTCCCGGATGTCGTACGCGGCGGTCAGGCCGAGCGGCTGGGCGGCGTAGTACGCGGCGACACCGGCCGGACCGACGGTGTACGGGTGCAACCCCTGGAAGATCGCGTCGTCGGTGAAGCACGCCGCGACCCGATCGGGCTCGTGGGCGTCGACCGCCGATTTCCACCGGTCGAGGACGGTACGCAGAATCTGGGCCTCGGACATGATGGTCTCCTCCACGCGCCCATCCTCCGGCCGCCAGCCGGGCGGCACGCCGGGAACCCCGTTCTGCGTGGCGGTCGTCTCCCCTCCGACGCCGCCGGCGAACGCCGAGGTCAGTCGGGGTCGCGCAGCCGGATCCGTACCGCACGGGCCGCGCCCACCGCCGCGACCAGCACCGCATGCCGGGGCTCCGGCACGTCGAGCAACCGCTCCGCCCGCAACGGCACGAGCGGGGCCAACCGCCGGTCGGCCAGCACCCCGTCCACCGCCCGCCGGTCACCACCGCAGACCAGCGCGGCGAGCGTCGCCGCCTCCGGCAACAGCAGCCGTACGGCCAGGTCCGCCGCATCGCCCAACGCCGCCTTCGCCTGGTTGTCACGCCGGCGGGCGAACCGGTGCTGCGACCATCCCCCCGCAGCGGTGCGCCCCTGCACGTACCGGGTGTCCACCTTGGAGACCACGAGGTCGGTGCCCTCGGCCACCCCGAGCGCCACCGCGCCCTTGCGGGCCAGCAGCAGGCCGATCCGGCGGGGCTTGACGGCGGCGGCCACGAATCCGGCCACATCCGTGCCGGCCGGCGCACCCGGTGGGGCGTACAGCTCGGCGGTTGCCCCGTCCGGGGCGGCGAGCAGCAGCCCGTACTCCCGTGTGCTGGTGGTGGGCGGGCCGTGCCGGTCGGCGAAGCCCTCGACCCAGCGGCCGACGCGGGCCGGGTCGACCTCGACCCACCGGCCTCCGCCGGCTGCGGGTCGACTGGTCACCGCCCGACCGTACGGCACAGCGAGCCCGCCCGGACCCCCGGGCGGGCACACGATCCCGGCGCGGCCCGGCGGCCCGGCACGGCCCGGCAGCCCGGCACGGCCCGGCAGCCCGGCACGGCCCGGCAGCCCGGCACGGCCCGGCAGCCCGGCACGGCCGGTGCGGTCGGGTGTTGACCGTCAGCCCGGCAGTAGCGCGGCCACCGCCAGCGCGGCGATGAGCGCGCTGGAGACCAGACCGGTGGCCAGCCGGCCACGCGGCCCGGTCAGTGCCCGGCCGACCACCGTGCCACCACCGGCGATGACCAGTTGCCAACTCGCCGACGCCAGGAACACCCCGGCCACGAAGAGCGCCATGGGGACCGCGCCCGACTCGGCCGTGTCCCGGCGGCCGAGCACCAGCGCGGTGAAGTAGAGCACCGTCATCGGGTTCAGCAGGGTCAACCCGAGCAGCGCCGCGTAGGCCCGCCCCGGAGTGCTCATGCCCCGACCGGGAGATGCCGTCGGTGATCGCCGCGAGCGGTGCGCGGACCAGGTCCGCCAGAGGCCGTGCCCAGCAAGCCCCAACAGGACCACGGCGGCGACCACCCGCAGTGGCCCGGCGACCGGCGCGATCACGTCGGCCAGGCCGGCGCCGCCGAGCACGGCCACGGCGGCGTAGAGCCCGTCGGCCGTCGCCACGGCGAGCGCCGCGGCCGCACCAACCCGGAACGAGGTACGGGCGCTGAGCCCCAGAATCAGGATCGCGATCGCGCCGACGGGAATGGCGACGCCGTAGCCGGCGACCAGGCCGGCGAGGAACGCCCCGGTCACGGACGTCGGTGGCGGGTCGAGGTTCGTCCTCGGAGCGGCCGCTGTCGACGCGCGGCAGTCGCCGCACGGACAGGGACCTGCATCGGGTACGCCTCAATCACACGCGCATCCTCCGCGCCGAACCCGCACCCCCGCCACCGAATTTTCCCGCGCCCCGCCGCCCCGCCGCCCCGCGCCGCCCCGCGCCGCCCCGCGCCGCCCCGCGCCGCGCCGCGCCGCGCCCAAGATCCGCGCAACATCGGGGAAAGTGCTGCCTCCGACACGCCGGAGACACCAACATCCCTGATGTTGCGCGGATCTTGGGCCGTGCGCCTGGCGCAGGCGACCGCGGACGCGGACGCTGACGCTGCGAAGATCGTGGGGTTGACAGGACTTGTCGGGTCGGTCAGCGCTTCCCGGCGGGCCACTGGGGGTCGCGGCCGAGGTAGGCGAGCAGGGCGCTGACGTCGTCGGCCTCCGGACCGGTGGTGATCGCCGGGGCGTATGCGCCGTAGTTCCGCAACGGCTCGACGATCTGCCGGGCGACCTCCAGCAGGGGGCGGGCCAGGTCGGCGTGGAGCGGGGACGGCTGACCGGTGGCCGCCGCGATGTCCCAGGCGTGCACCGCCGCGTCGAGGGCGCAGGCGATGGCGCCGACCTTGGCCGGCAGCTTGCCCTGGGGCAGCGGCGTTGGCACCTGCGGGTCGTCCTCGGCGACACCCGCCCAGGCCCCGGCGGACGCGTCGAGGGCGGCGCGCAGGTCGACCAGCTTGTCACCGTCGATCCGGCCGGAGGGTGCGAACGGGTCCTCCGTCGGCCCGGGGCCCCCGACGATTGCCGACACGAAGGCGAGTTGGTCGCCGGTCGCGTGTTGCAGCACCTGGGTCACGCTCCACCGCTCGCACGGGGTGGGCAGGTCCCAGGCGTCGGCCGGGACCCCCTCGACGACCGTCCGGAGCGCGGTGTGCGCCTCGTCGAGCACGATCCGCCACTGTGCCGTTGCCATCTCGCTCATCGTCCTGACCCCTCCGTCGCTGCCGCCAAACGAGCGACTCCGCTCGCCTACGGATCGGAATGTTCCGCTCTGTTTGCTGAGACCAGGCTATCAGACCGGAACGATCCGTTCCACTATTGGAGCGCACTGATTCAGAACGCATCGAGCGCGGCACCCGGAACGGGTACCGCGCTCGACGACTGTGTAACGGAGTCGGGTCAGACGTTGAAGCCGAGGGAACGCAACTGGTCCCGGCCCTCATCGGTGATCTTGTCCGGACCCCACGGCGGCAGCCACACCCAGTTGATCCGGATGTCGTTGACCAGACCGCCACCGGGGCCGGTGGTCAGTGCCTGCCGGGCCTGGTCCTCGATCACGTCGGTCAACGGACAGGCCGCCGAGGTGAGCGTCATGTCCAGGGTGGCGACGTTCTCGTCGTCGACGTGCACGCCGTACACCAGGCCCAGGTCGACCACGTTGATGCCCAACTCCGGGTCGACGACGTCCTTCATCGCCTCCTCGATGTCGGCGATCATGGCCTTGCTGACGCCGCCCGCCGGGGTGCCGGCGTCGCCGGCCTCCGGCGTCGCGACACCGTCGGTCGTCACGGCGTCGGTCTGCGGCGCCGCAGTGGCGTCACCGGCCTCCGGCGTCGCTGCGGTTGCCGTGTTCTCGCTGCTCATGCCATCACTCCGCTTCGCTCCGTGCCGCCATCGGGCAGCACTGCGCTGCACCAATTGTTCGCTCGCCGACGCTCGCTCATGCCGTCACCTCCGGGCTGACGCCCACGCCGGCACGTGCCGCGGCGTCCTTGAACGCCATCCACGGCAACAGCGCGCACTTGACCCGGGCGGGGTAACGGGCCACACCCGCGAAAGCAACCCCGTCACCGAGCACATCCTCGTCCGGCGTGACCTGGCCACGTCCGGACATCAACTCCACGAACGCCTCGTGCACCTCGAACGCTTCCCCGGCGCCCCGACCGCGCAGCAACTCGTGCAGCACGCTCGCCGAGGCCTGGCTGATCGAGCAGCCCATGCCGTCGTACGAGACGTCGTGCAGGACCGTGCCGTCGGTGGCCACCCGGACGGTGACCTCGTCACCGCAGGTCGGGTTGACGTGGTGCGCCTCCGCGACCCGGTCGCCCGCGTCTTCGGCGTCGCGCAGACCACGCCCGTGTGGGCGCTTGTAGTGATCCAGGATGATCTCCTGGTAGAGCTGGTCGAGTTGCATCAGTCGAACACCTTCCGCACCTGCTCCAGACCGGCCACCAGAGCGTCGATCTCCTCGGTGGTGGTGTAGAGGTAGAACGAGGCCCGGGTCATGGCCGGGACGCCGAACCGGCTGCACACCGGCTTGGCACAGTGGTGGCCCACCCGCACCTGCACACCGAGCGAGTCGAGCACCTGACCCACGTCGTGCGGGTGTACGTCACCGAGCGCGAACGAGATGGTGCCGCCCCGACCCACCGGCACGGTCGGGCCGAAGATCCGTAGGTCCGGCACCGAGCCGAAGGCGTCCAGCGCGTACGCTGTCAGCTCCTTCTCGTGCCACTGGATGGCCCGCATCCCGACGGCGGTCAGGTAGTCCACCGCCGCGCCCAGCGCGACCGCCTCGGCGATCGGCGGAGTGCCGGCCTCGAACCGGGCCGGCGGGGCCGCGAACGTCGAGCGACCCATGGTGACCGTCTCGATCATCGAGCCGCCGCCGAAGACGGGTGGCATGGCCGCGAGCAGCTCGGCCCGGCCCCAGAGCACGCCGATGCCGGTCGGGCCGCACATCTTGTGGCCGGTGAACACGATGTAGTCGGCGTCCAGGTCGACCACGTCGATGGGCAGGTGGGGCGCCGACTGCGAGCAGTCCAGCATCAGCAGCGCACCCACCTCGCGGACCCGAGCGGTGATGCGGGAGGTCGCGTTGACCGTGCCCAGGATGTTCGACACGTGCACCAACGAGACGATCTTCGTCCGTTCGGTGACCAGGTCCTCCAGGCCCGACTCGTCCAGCCGGCCCTGGTCGGTGACGGGGAACCAGCGCAGAGTCGCGCCGGTCCGCTCGCAGAGCAGCTGCCACGGGACGATGTTCGAGTGGTGCTCCATCTCGGAGATCACCACCTCGTCGCCGGGGCCGAGCCGGAACCGGGGGTCGGCGTCCGGGCGCAGCGAGGCGTTGGAGAAGGCGTACGCCACGATGTTGATCGCCTCGGTGGAGTTCTTGGTGAACACCACCTCGTCGGTGCTCGGCGCGTTGATGAACGCGGCGACCTTCGCCCGCGCCCCCTCGAACGCCTCGGTGGCCTCGGTGCCCAGGGTGTGCACCGACCGCGAGACGTTCGCGTTGTGCCGCGCGTAGTGCTCGTCGAGCACGTCGAGCACCTGGCGCGGTTTGTGGGAGGTGTTGGCGCTGTCGAGGTAGACCAGCGGGTGCCCGTTGATTTCCCGGTCCAGGATCGGGAAGTCGGCGCGCACCCGGGCCACGTCGAAACGCGGCACGTCGTCGTACTGCGGCATCCCCGAAGGGATCGCGATGCTGGTCATCTCGGCAGCGCCTCTCCCACTCAGGCCTTGGCCGTGCCGGCCCCGGCGGCGTACCGCTCGTAGCCCTCGGCCTCGAGCTTGTCGGCCAGCTCCGGGCCGCCCTGCTCGACGATCCGGCCGGCCACGAAGACGTGCACGAAGTCCGGCTTGATGTAGCGCAGGATCCGCGTGTAGTGGGTGATCAGCAGCACGCCGGTGTCGCCGGTGTCGCGGACCCGGTTGACGCCCTCGCTGACCACGCGCAGCGCGTCCACGTCGAGGCCCGAGTCGGTCTCGTCGAGGATCGCGATCTTCGGCTTGAGCAGCTCCAGCTGGACGATCTCGTGCCGCTTCTTCTCACCACCGGAGAAGCCCTCGTTGACGTTGCGCTGGGCGAACGCCGGGTCCATCTGCAGGCGCTCCATCGCGCCGCGCAGCTCGCCGCCCCAGGTGCGCAGCTTCGGCGCCTCGCCGTCGATGGCGGTCTTCGCGGTCCGCAGGAAGTTCGCCACCGAGACGCCGGGCACCTCGACCGGGTACTGCATGGCCAGGAAGAGGCCGGCGCGGGCACGCTCGTCGACGGTCATGGCGAGCACGTCCTCGCCGTCGAGGGTCACCGTGCCGCCGGTGATCTCGTACTTGGGGTGACCGGCGATCGAGTACGCCAGGGTGGACTTGCCGGAGCCGTTCGGCCCCATGATCGCGTGGGTCTCACCGGAGCGGACGGTCAGGTCGACGCCGGCCAGGATCGGCTTGAGCTCACCCTCGGGCAGCTTGACCGACACCTTCAGGTCGCGGATCTCCAGGGTGCTCATTATCGGGTCACTCCATTACTCGGCGTCAGGCTGAGGTAGATGTCGCCGTCGCGGACTTCGACGGGGTAGACGGGGACGGGTTCGGTGGCGGGCAGCCCGGTCGGCGCGCCGGTGCGCAGGTCGAAGCGCGAGCCGTGCAGCCAGCACTCCAGCGTGCAACCGTCGACCTCTCCCTCGGAGAGGGCGACCGCGGCATGCGAGCACTCGTCGTACGCCGCGTAGAAGTTGCCGTCCTCGCCGTGCACCAGGGCGATCGGAGTGCCGTCGACGTCCGCGCTGATCGCGGTGCCCTTCGGCACGTCCTCGGTGGAGCAGATCCGGATCATCAGGCGCCGGCCTTGGTCAGCCGGGCCTCGATCGCGTCGCCGAGACGCTCGCGCAGCGACTCCACCGGGATCTTGTTGATCAGCTCCGCGAAGAAGCCACGGACCACCAGACGACGGGCTTCGCCCTCCGGGATCCCCCGGGCCATCAGGTAGAACAACTGCTCGTCGTCGAAGCGGCCGGTCGCGCTGGCGTGGCCGGCGCCGGCGATCTCGCCGGTCTCGATCTCGAGATTGGGTACGGAGTCCGCCCGCGCGCCGTCGGTGAGCAGCAGGTTCCGGTTGATCTCGTACGTGTCGGTGCCGGTCGCCTCGGCCTGGATCAGCACGTCGCCCACCCAGACGGTGTGCGCGTCCTCGCCCTGCAGGGCGCCCCGGTAGCCGACGTAGCTGCGGCAGTCCGGCACGTTGTGGTCGACCAGTTGCCGGTGCTCCAGGTGCTGACCGGAGTCGGCGAAGTAGACGCCGTACAGCTCGGCCTCGCCACCCCTACCCGTGTATTCCACGCTGGTGAACTGCCGGACCAGGTCACCACCGAGGGAGACCTGGATGTGGACGACCTTGGCGTCCCGACCCAGCTTGATCTTCAGGTGCTGGGCCTGGACCGCGTCGTCGGCCCAGTCGGCGATCGTGACCAGGGTCAGCTTCGCGCCGTCGGCGACCAGTACCTCGACGTTGTCGGCCAGGGTGGCCGACCCGACGTGCTCCACCACCAGGGTCGTCTCGGCGAAGCGGCCGACCTCGACGAAGGTGTGCCCGAACGCCGGCTGCTCGGCGCCCGTACCGACCACCCGCAGGCGCACCGGCTCGCCGAGCACCACGTCGGGGGCCACCCGCACCAGCAGGGTGTCGGCGGCGGCACCGTAGGCCAGCGCGCTGACCCGGTCCACCGGGGTCAGCACGCTCCCGACCCGCGCGTCGTCGCGGCCGACGCGGGTGATGGCCACGCCCTCGGGCAGGTCGCCGTACTCGTGCCGGACCGCGCCGGTCACGGCCGGCGCCTCGTCCGACGACTCCAGCTCGGCGCGGCTGGCGCCGCGCAGCGACCTGGAGCCGTCGCCGGTCAGGCCGCGGAGGCGCTTGAGCGGGGTGAAACGCCACTCCTCCTCCAGGCCGGTGAGGGCCGGGAAGTCGGCGACGTCGTACGAGCGCAGCGCCTGCGACTTGGTGCTGGGCGGCGGCGCGGAAGCCTGGGTAGTCATCTCTTCCTTGGTCTGTCTGTTCCGTGACGACGAGGTGGGGTCCTGGTGTGGCGGGCCGACGTCCGGCCCGCCACGCGGGAGCGGCGGCGTCAGCCGACCGCGCCCTCCATCTGAAGCTCGATCAGGCGGTTGAGCTCCAGCGCGTACTCCATCGGGAGCTCCTTGGCGATCGGCTCGATGAAGCCACGCACGATCATGGCCATCGCCTCGTCCTCGCTCAGGCCCCGGCTCATCAGGTAGAAGAGCTGGTCATCGCTGATCTTGGAGACGGTCGCCTCGTGCCCCATCGACACGTCGTCCTCGCGGATGTCGACGTACGGGTAGGTGTCCGAGCGGGAGATGGTGTCGACCAGCAGCGCGTCGCACTTGACCGTGCTCCGGCTGTGGTGCGAACCCTCCAACACCTGGACCAGGCCACGGTACGAGGTGCGGCCGCCGCCACGGGCGATCGACTTGGAGATGATGCTCGAGGAGGTGTGCGGCGCGGCGTGCACCATCTTGGCGCCGGCGTCCTGGTGCTGGCCCTCGCCGGCCATCGCCACCGAGAGCACCTCGCCCTTGGCGTGCTCGCCGGTCATGTAGACCGCCGGGTACTTCATGGTCACCTTGGAGCCGATGTTGCCGTCGACCCACTCCATGGTCGCGCCCTCGTGGCAGACGGCGCGCTTGGTGACCAGGTTGTAGACGTTGTTCGACCAGTTCTGGATGGTCGTGTACCGGCAGCGCGCGTTCTTCTTGACGATGATCTCCACGACCGCGCTGTGCAGCGAGTCGGAGGAGTAGAGCGGCGCGGTGCAGCCCTCGACGTAGTGCACGTACGCACCCTCGTCGACGATGATCAGCGTCCGCTCGAACTGGCCCATGTTCTCCGTGTTGATCCGGAAGTAGGCCTGCAGCGGGATCTCCACGTGCACACCCTTCGGCACGTAGATGAACGAGCCACCGGACCACACGGAGGTGTTCAGTGCGGCGAACTTGTTGTCGCCGACCGGGATCACCGTGCCGAAGTACTCCTTGAAGACGTCCTCGTGCTCGCGCAGCGCCGTGTCGGTGTCCAGGAAGAGGACACCCTGCTCCTCAAGGTCCTCACGGATCTTGTGGTAGACGACCTCGGACTCGTACTGCGCCGCGACACCGGCGACCAACCGCTGCTTCTCCGCCTCCGGGATGCCCAGCCGGTCGTAGGTGTTCTTGATGTCCTCCGGCAGGTCCTCCCAGCTGGTGGCCTGCTTCTCGGTGGACCGCACGAAGTACTTGATGTTGTCGAAGTCGATCCCGGTGAGGTCCGCGCCCCAGGCCGGCATCGGCTTGCGGCCGAACAGCCGCAGGCCCTTCAGCCGCAGGTCGAGCATCCACTCCGGCTCGTTCTTCTTGGCCGAGATGTCCCGCACCACCGCCTCGTTGATGCCGCGCTGGGCAGTTGCCCCGGCGGCGTCCGGGTCGGACCAGCCGTACTCGTACCGGCCCAGGGCGGCGAGCTGCTCTTCCTGGGTCAGGGGCTGGACGATCTGCTCGGTCATTTATCTGTCCTCACAGTGGTGACGGGATTACCGGATTGAACACGGCCCGGCTGGGTCGGGATGTGCGTGGTGCACACCCCGTCGCCGTGCGCGATGGTGGCCAGGCGCTGCACGTGGGTGCCGACCAGACGGGAGATCACCGCGGTCTCGGCCTCGCACAGCTGGGGAAACTCGGCGGCCACGTGCGCCACCGGGCAGTGGTGCTGGCAGAGCTGACCGCCGGAGGCGATCGTGGTCGCGTTGGCAGCGTAACCCTCGGCGGTGAGCGCCGCGGCGAGTGCCTCGGCGCGGGCGAGAGGGTCGTCGCCAGCGTCCTCCATGGCTGCCCGGCAGCGGGACTCGAGAGCGGAAACCTGCTCGGTGGCGAACGCCTCGACCGCGTCCGAACCGCCGCTGCGGGCGATCCAGCGCAACGCGGCGGTGGCCATGTTGTCGTAGTGGTGTGTGCCACAGCGGACCCGGGCGGCCTCGGTCAACAGGAACACCTTGGCCGGACGCCCCCGCCCACGGCTGCCCTGCACGGTCTGCTCGCGGGCGTACACGTCACCGTCGGCGAGCATCGCGTCCAGGTGTCGGCGGATCGCCGCCGGGCTGAGCCCGAGGGCCACACCGAGCTGCGCGGCGGTGGTGGCCCCCCGCTCCAGCAGCAGGTGGGTGACCCGGTCGCGGGTGGAGATCTCGGCCGCAACGGCCCCTGACGTGCTCGCGACGGGTGCGGACGCGGGCGCACCGACAGCCGGACCGGCCGTCGGCTGCTGCCCGGAGAGCGCCGCCGCGTTTTTCACAACGCCAACGTTACGTAATTACGCGGAGGGTCGCAAACCCGGGCCCCGGTGATCCGAACCACCGCGTCGCCGGAGTCGGACGAACCTCGATCACTACGGTGCGTAGGATTTGCGCCGTGAACCGAATCGTCCGTCCGGTCTCCGGCACCCTGCTGCGCCGCCTCGCGCTCGCCTCGATCATCGCGAACGTGGGCATCGTCGTCACCGGCGGGGCCGTCCGGTTGACCGCCTCGGGCCTCGGCTGCCCCACCTGGCCCCGGTGCACCGACGATTCCTACGTCACCACGCCCGAGATGGGCGTGTACGGGGTGATCGAGTTCGGTAACCGGATGCTGACCTTCGCGGTGGGCCTCATCGCGCTGGCCACCCTGCTGGCCGTGCTGGCACACCGACCCCGCCGACCCGGGCTCCTCGCGCTGGCCGTGGCGGTCTTCCTGGGCATTCCCGCCCAGGCGGTGGTCGGTGGCATCACCGTGCTCACCAACCTCAACCCGTGGGTGGTCGGCCTGCACTTCCTGGCCTCGATGGCGGTGATCGCCGCCGCGTACGCCCTCTGGCGGCGAATTGGCGACCCCGACGGCCCGACCGTGGCAGTGGTGCCCACGCCGCTGCGCACACTGGCCCGGACCACCACCGGCGTCACCGTCGCGGTGCTGGTCATCGGCACCTGGGTCACCGGCAGCGGTCCCCACGCCGGCGACCACGGCGCAGCCCGCAACGGGCTCGACCCGGAGTCGATCTCGCAGGTACACGCGGACGGCGTCTTCCTGCTGATCGGCCTCTCGGTGGCGCTGATCTTCGCGTTCCGCGCCGTCGGTGCGCAGCGCGCCACCCGCGCCGCGATCATCCTGGTCGCCGTGGAGCTGGGCCAGGGCGTGATCGGCTTCGTGCAGTACTTCACCCACGTGCCCGCCCTCCTGGTCGGCGCGCACATGCTCGGGTCCTGTCTGGTGCTGCTGGCCGCCCTGTCGGTGCAGTGGTCCACCCGGGAACGCCGTCCGGTCACCCCGGCACCCCAGGCCGTCCCGGCCGACGCCGCCCCGGCCGACGCCGTCCCGGCCCCGGTCACCGCCTGACACACCCGCGCCGTCGCGCCTTCACGCCGCACGCCTGTGTGCCTCACGCATGCCGGCCTCACGCATGCCGGCCTCGCGTCTGCCGGCCTCGCACCTGCCGGGTTGCCTATGCGCCCCGCGCCCCGCGCCCCGCGCCCCGCGCCCCGCGCCCCGCGCCCCGCGCCCCGCGCCCCGCGCCCCGCGCCCCGCGCCCCGCGCCCAAGATCGTGCTCGAACCAGGAAGTAGTGGCCTCACCAACGCCCCGACACCACTACAACAACGAACAAGCACGATCTCGGGGCCAAGACCCCACCACGGCGCTCCGCACCGGACCACCCAGCCCAAGATCCGCACAACATCGGGGAAAGTGCTGCCTCGCCGCGCGCTGAGGCAGCAACTTCAGCGATGTTGCGCGGATCTTGCGCCACCCGCGCGGATCTTGGAGGTGGCGGGCGCCAGGCAACACGCGGACACCCCGCCACGCGGACACCCGGTAGGCGGACACCCGGCAGCGCAGGGCGCCCAGGCGGCAGTGCACATGGATGAGCTTCCGGGGCAGCTGCCGTCTGGGGCGGCGGCAGCGTGGGACGGCGGCAGGTGGGTCAGCTGTGGCGGGCCAGGTGGGTGGTGACCGCGTCGGCGAGCCGGTCGGGGGCCCCGTCGGCGTACCCGATGAAGAGTGACGGCTCGGTCAGCTCCAGCTCGACCAGGACCGGCTCGCCGTCCGGGCCGGGGATGAGGTCGACCCGGGCGTAGAGGAGCTGCCTCGTGCCGCCGGGGATCGCGGCGAGGGTCTTCTCGGCCACCGCGAGCTGTTCGGGTCGGGCGGTACGGGAGGTGATCTCCTCGGCCTTGTAGAGCCCGTCCGGGCCGAGGTCCGGGCCGGTCAGCATCGGGCCCTTGCGGATTGCGTGGCTGAACGCGAGCCCGTCCGGGCCGGCCAGGAAGAGCAGCGCTGTCTCGCCCTCGGTGTCGACGGCACGCAGGTACGGCTGAACCATGGTCACCCGGCCGGCGTCGGAGAGCCGGCGGACGTGCGCGGCGGCGAGAGCCCGGTGCTCCGGATCGGCCAGGTCGTACCGGCCGGTGTCCTGGCTGCCGGCGCTGACGGCGGGCTTGAGGACGTACTCGCCGGTCTCGGCGGGCGGCTGCCAGCCCTCCCCCGGCTCGACCCACGACGTCGGTACGGTCGGCACCCCGGCGGCGCTCAGCTCGGCGAGATAGCGCTTGTCGGTGTTCCAGCGAACCACCTCGGCCGGGTTGACCAGCACTGGGACGGTCGCCGCCCAGGCGACGAACTCGTCGCGGCGCAACGCGTAGTCCCAGGGTGAGCGGAGCACGACCAGGTCGTACGACGACCAGTCGACGTCGGGGTCGTCCCAGACCTCGGTCTCGACGGTGATGCCACGGGCGGTGAGTGGGGCGAGGACCAGCCGGTCGTCCGGGTCGAGGTCGGCCAGGTCGGCGCAGGTGACGAGAGCGACCCGGGGTTCCCCCCGGGTCGACTGGTGATGGGTGGTCAATTCAGGTGTCTGTTCAGCGGGCCATCGTGCGCCGGGCCATCGACCGCCAGAGGTCGTTGCTCGGACGCATCTGGTCCATCAGTTCACGCTCCCAGGCGTTCTCCACGGCGACTCCCGCCTTGGCGCACGCCTCCCGTGCGGTGACGGTGTCGTCGGCGAACTGGTCGCCCCACTCACCGTCGGCACCGACCAGGACGATTCGCGCGCCACGCTTGCCGACGTACTCGATGACCGCCTTCGCGCCGCCGTGTCCGGCGGCGAACGCCTTGAGGCCCGCAACCAGGCCCTGGGGCGTCTGCTCGCCGGCGGTCTGCTCGGCCGTCAGCGTCGTATCGGAACCATCTGCCATGACGCGAAGCCTAAGCAGACTCGCACCCTCCCGGGCGAGAACCATGAACCTTTTGTGATGCCAATTACCTACAGGTTTAAGGTTGACCACAGACTTGCTGTCCGTTTATATACCGACTTTTGCACCCAAAGCACGTCGACAATTGAGCACCCAACCGCCGCAGGTTGAGTCCATCCGACTCATGCTGAAAGTTACTCTGATGTGATGTTAAACCGGGACAACCCATCCACGGCCATGATTAATCAGGAGATCACCGGCGTCGATCGCCGACAGCCCAAGCCGCAACGCGGCGAGCGGGCCAGGCCGGCGAGCGAGCCAAACCAGCCAGCGGGCCAAACCAGCGCGGGTCAGATCAGCGCGTCGAGCGCGACGGCCACGAACACGATGGTCAGGTACGTGGTCGACCAGTGGAACAGCCGCATCGGCTTGACCGCCTCGCCGCGCGTCGCGCGCCGGCAGAGCTTGTGCGCCTCGACCACGAAGATGGCACCCACCACCAGGGTCGGCACCCCGTAGATCGCGCTGAGCCCCAGCGGCCAGACAGCCAGGGAGGTGAGCACGGTGAGCCACGCGAAGATCAGGATCTCGGCGTTCACCCGTCGGGTCGAGGCCACCACCGGCAGCATCGGGATACCGGCTCGGGCGTAGTCGTCCTTGTACTTCATGGCGAGCGGGTAGAAGTGCGGCATCTGCCAGAAGAAGACCACCGCGAAGAGCCCCCAGGCGGCGGGTGCCAGCGAGCCGGTCACCGCCGCCCACCCGATCAGGACCGGGGCCGCCCCGCATGCGCCGCCCCAGAAGGTGTTCGTCGGGGTGGACCGCTTGAGCCACAGGGTGTAGACGAGGTCGTAGTAGGCGATCGCCGCGAGAGTCAGCCCGGCGGCCAGCAGGTTGGTGAACGCCGCCATCAGGGCTACCGACACGGCCGCCAGCACCAGACCGAAGATCAGCGCGTTACGCGGCGACACCGTGTGCGCCGGCAGCGGCCGACGCTTGGTCCGCCGCATCAGCTGGTCGATGTCCCGGTCGATGTAGCAGTTGAGCACGCTGGCCGCGCCGGCGGCGAGCGAGCCGCCGATCAGCACGACGGCCATCAGCCACAGCGACGGGAGACCACCCTCGGCGAGCATCATCGCCGGGATGGTGGTGACCAGCAGCAGTTCGACGATCCGCGGCTTGGTCAGCGTCACGTACGCGGAGAGGACCGCGCGTACGTCCCGCCGGGCCACCGGGCCCTCGGCCGCCCGCGCCGGGTGTTGCCCGGCCGGGTTGCTCGCGGGGCGCTCGGTGATCATGCTCACGGATTGCCACCTTCCGGCATCGGGCACGGGGAGATCGGATCGGCCGGGACCGCAGCGGATCCGCATACCGACCCACACACTACGCGCCGTCGTTTTGGCTGCCCGGCCGACCCGACAACGGTGCGGGCCGTCACACCACCGGGTTGAACCGAGCATCCGGATGGTCACGTAGCGCACACCATGCACAGATCCCTGGGCGCACGTTTAGGGACGCTCGATAAGGTCATCGGTGAGGGTTCCGCCCATCTGCCGAGGAGCACAACCATCGTGGCTGTTAAACGACCCGAGCACTCCGCACTGAACTGGTCCGACCTCGATCGCCGGGCCGTAGACACCGTCCGCGTGCTGGCCATGGACGCCGTAGAGAAATCCGGCAACGGCCACCCGGGCACCGCGATGAGCCTCGCGCCCGCGGCGTACCTCCTCTTCAACCGCGTCATGCGGCACAACCCGGCCGACCCGAACTGGCCGGGCCGCGACCGGTTCGTTCTCTCCGCCGGGCACTCCAGCCTGACGCTCTACATCCAGCTTTTCCTCTCCGGTTACCCGCTGAGCCTGGACGACCTGAAGTCGCTGCGGCAGTGGGGCTCGCAGACGCCGGGGCACCCCGAGCACGGGCACACGCCGGGCGTGGAGACCACCACCGGCCCGCTCGGGCAGGGCCTGGGCAACGCGGTCGGCATGGCCATGGCGGCCCGCCGCGAGCGCGGCCTGTTCGACCCCGAGGCCGAGCTCGGCGCGTCGGTCTTCGACCACGACATCTGGTGCATCGTCTCCGACGGTGACATCGAGGAGGGCATCAGCCACGAGGCCAGCGCCCTCGCCGGGCACCAGCAGCTGGGCAACCTCACGGTGATCTACGACGACAACGAGATCTCCATCGAGGACGACACCCGGATCGCCAAGAGCGAGGACGTGGCCGCCCGCTACGAGGCGTACGGCTGGCACGTGCAGACCGTCGACTGGCGCAGCGGCGACGCCGACCAGGGCGACTACCACGAGGACGCCGAGGCGCTGTACGCGGCGCTGGTGGCGGCCAAGGCGGAGACCTCCCGCCCCTCCTTCATCGCGCTGCGCACCATCATCGGCTGGCCCGCGCCCAACAAGCAGAACACCGGCAAGATCCACGGTTCGGCGCTCGGCGCCGACGAGGTGAAGGCCACCAAGCGGATCCTCGACTTCGACCCGGAGCAGACCTTCCAGGTCGACGAGGAGGTGCTCAGCCACGCCCGCACGGTGATGAGCCGCGGCTCCGACGCCCAGCAGGAGTGGACCACCGCGTTCGACGCCTGGAAGAAGGCCAACCCGGAGCGCACCGCGCTCTACGAGCGGCTGGCGGGTCGCGTACTCCCCGACGGCTGGACCGACGCGCTGCCGGTCTTCCCAGCCGACGCCAAGGGTGTCGCCACCCGGGCCGCCTCCGGCAAGGTGCTGGAAGCACTCGCGCCGGTGCTCCCGGAGCTGTGGGGCGGCTCGGCCGACCTGGCCGAGAGCAACAACACCACCATGAAGGGCGAGCCGTCGTTCATCCCGGCCGCGCACGCCACCAAGGACTTCCCCGGTCACGAGTACGGCCGCACGCTGCACTTCGGCATCCGTGAGCACGCCATGGGCGCGATCCTCAACGGCATCGCCCTGCACGGTGGCACCCGCCCGTACGGCGGCACGTTCCTGGTCTTCAGCGACTACATGCGTCCGTCGGTCCGGCTGGCCGCGCTGATGCAGCTGCCGGTGACCTACGTCTGGACGCACGACTCGATCGGCCTCGGCGAGGACGGCCCCACCCACCAGCCGGTGGAGCACCTGACCGCGCTGCGCGCCATCCCGGGCCTGGACGTGGTCCGCCCGGCGGACGCCAACGAGACGGCCTGGGCCTGGCGGCAGGCGCTGGAGCACACCGACCGGCCCACCGCGCTGGCGCTGAGCCGTCAGCCGCTGCCGACCATGGACCGCGACGTCCTGGGCAGCGCCGAGGGCGTGGCCAAGGGTGGGTACGTGCTGGCCGAGGCGTCCAACGGCAAGCCTCAGGTGATCATCGTCGGCACCGGTTCCGAGGTGCAGCTCTGCCTGACCGCCCGGGAGCGGCTGGAGGCCGACGGCACCCCGACCCGGGTCGTCTCGATGCCCTGCCAGGAGTGGTTCTACGAGCAGGACGAGGCGTACCGGGAGTCGGTGCTGCCACGCGGGGTAAAGGCACGGGTGAGCGTGGAGGCGGGCATCGCGATGTCCTGGCGCGGCATCGTCGGCGACCTCGGCGAGAGCGTCAGCCTGGAGCACTACGGGGCGAGCGCCCCGCACACCGTGCTCTTCGAGCAGTTCGGGTTCACCCCCGACCGGATCGTGGCGGCGGCGCACGCCTCGCTGGCCCGGGTGGGCGACATCACCGGTTTCACGACCGGCAACTGAGGGAGCGTGGACGGCATGACGGACAAGCTGAATGAGCTCACCGCTGCGGGCGTGGCGGTCTGGCTCGACGATCTTTCCCGAGTACGACTGAGCTCCGGCGGGCTGGACCAGCTCCGCCGCGAGAAGCACGTGGCCGGTGTCACCACCAACCCGACGATCTTCGCGAAGGCGCTCAGCGACGCCGACGAGTACAACTGGCAGCTGCACGACCTCGCCACCCGTGGTGTGGAGGTCGAGGAGTCGGTGCGCATGCTCACCACGTACGACGTGCGGTGGGCCTGCGACGTGATGCGCCCGTCGTACGACGGCAGCGACGGTGTCGACGGCCGGGTCTCCATCGAGGTGGACCCCCGGCTGGCGCACGACAGCGACAAGACCGTGGCCGAGGCCAAGGCCCTGTGGTGGCTGGTCGACCGCCCCAACCTCTACATCAAGATCCCGGCCACCGAGGCGGGCCTGCCGGCGATCACCGCCACCCTGGCCGAGGGGATCAGCGTCAACGTGACGCTGATCTTCGGTCTGGACCGCTACTCGGCGGTGATGGAGGCGTTCCTGGCCGGTCTGGAGCAGGCCAAGGCCAACGGCCACGACCTGTCCAAGATCGGCTCGGTGGCGTCGTTCTTCGTCTCCCGGGTCGACTCCGAGGTCGACAAGAGGCTGGAGAAGATCGGCTCCGACCAGGCCAAGTCCCTCAAGGGCAAGGCCGCCATCGCGAACGCGCAGCTGGCGTACGAGCGCTACACCGAGGTCTTCTCCTCCGACCGCTGGCAGGCGCTCGCCGCCGCCGGCGCGCACCCGCAGCGGCCGCTGTGGGCGTCCACGTCGACGAAGAACCCGGACTACCGCGACGTGATCTACGTCGAGGAGCTGATCGCCCCCGGCACGGTCAACACCATGCCGGAGTCGGTCATCCACGCGTACGCCGATCACGGCGAGACCCGCGGCGACACCATCACCGGCGCCTACGACGCGGCCCGGAAGGTCTTCGCGGACCTGGAGTCGGTCGGGGTGGACATGGACGACGTGATCGCCACCCTGGAGCGCGAGGGCGTGGAGAAGTTCGAGGCCAGTTGGCAGGAACTGCTCGACGGCGTGCGCAAGTCGCTGGAGGCGGCAGCCAAGGGCAAGGGTGCGCCGAACAAGGCCGCCAAGGGCAACGCCAAGGCCGCCGAGAAGGCCGGTGGCGCATGAGCGACCTACTCGCTGGGCCGGTGGAGGCAGCCGCAGGGCTCGCCGTGTACGGCGCGGACGCGGTCGACAAGTCCGCGCCCGCCTCGACCCGGGACGCGCTGGTCAAGGCCGGTGTCCCGGGCAGGCTGGCGGGCAAGGACGCCAGCCTGTGGGGCCCGGACGCCGAGGCCGAGGCGAAGATCCGGCTGGGCTGGGTGGACACCCACCAGCGCAGCCGGGAGCTGCTGGTGCAGCTCGCCGAGCTGACCGCGGAGCTGGCCGACCTGGACCACGTGGTGCTCGCCGGGATGGGCGGCTCGTCACTGGCCCCCGAGGTGATCACCCGGACGCTGGGCCGCCCGCTGACGGTGCTGGACACCACCGACCCGGGCCAGGTCCGCGCGGCCCTCGGTGACCGGCTGGAACGCACCGTCGTCGTGGTGGCGAGCAAGTCCGGGTCGACGGTGGAGACCGACAGCCACCGACGCGCGTACTGGCAGGCGTTCCTGGACGCCGGGATGACCGAGGCGGAGGCCGGCCGGCACTTCGTCATCGTCACCGACCCGGGTTCGCCGCTGGAGACCACCGCGGCCGAGATGGGCGCGTTCACCGTGCTCGCCGACCCGAACGTCGGCGGCCGGTACTCGGCGCTGACCGCGTTCGGTCTGGTGCCCTCGGCGCTGGCCGGGGTCGAGATCGCGGAACTACTCGACCAGGCCGACGCGCTGGCCACGTCGCTCGGCGCGGACCAGAACAACCCGGCGCTGGCGCTGGGCGCCGCCCTGGGCGCCGCGGCCACGCTGGCCCGGGACAAGGTCGCCCTGATCTCCGACGGCACCGGCATCGACGGGCTCGGCGACTGGGCCGAGCAGCTGATCGCCGAGTCGACCGGCAAGGCCGGGGTGGGCATCCTGCCGGTGGTCGTGGAGTCCCCGCAGAGCCCCGGCGCCACCGGCCCGGACGTGCTGACCGTCAGCTACGGCGGCGCGCTGGCCCCCGGTGACGTGCCGGGCGGTGGCGCCGCGCCGGACGTGGCCGTCAACGGCCCGCTGGGCGCGCAGTTCCTGGCCTGGGAGTACGCCACGGCGGTGGCCGGGGTGGTGCTCGGCATCGACCCGTTCAACCAGCCGAACGTCACCGAGTCCAAGGAGAACACCAACAAGATCCTGGCCTCGGGCCTGCCGGCGGAGACGCCGTCGTTCACCGAGGGCGCGATCGAGGTGTACGCCCCGCAGGGCGCTCCCGGGGACCTGGCCGGCGTACTGCGCTGGCTGCTCGACGGGCTGGGCGACGACGGTTACCTCGCGGTGATGGCGTACCTCGACCGTTTCGCCGACGCCGACGCGGCCCGGCTGCGGCCGCTGCTGGCCCAGGCGGGCGGGCGCCCGGTCACCTTCGGTTGGGGTCCGCGGTTCCTGCACTCGACCGGCCAGTACCACAAGGGCGGCCCGCAGGTGGGCAGCTACCTCCAGGTGACCGGCGCGGTCGCCGAGGACCTGGAGGTGCCGGGCAAGCCGTACACCTTCGGTGAGTTGCAGGCGGCGCAGGCCGCCGGGGACCGGCAGGCCCTCGCCGGTCGGGAGCGGCCGGTGCTGCGGCTGCACCTGACCGACCGTGCCGCCGGTGTCGCCCAACTGCTCGACGCCGCCGGTGATCTGCGGGCTTGAGGATGGACGACGTGACTGAAGTGGAAGCGAGGGGGCACCGTGAGCGCGAGGAGTGAGCCGGGGTTGCGAGCCCCGGAGTCGCGAACCGAAGATGGCTCCACGAACCCCCTGCGCGACCCGCAGGACCGCCGGTTGCCCCGGATCCCGGAGCCCTGCGCTCTGGTGATCTTCGGGGTGACCGGCGACCTGGCCCGCAAGAAGCTGCTCCCCGCGGTCTACGACCTGGCCAACCGGGGGCTGTTGCCGCCCGGCTTCGTGGTGCTCGGCTTCGCGCGCCGCGACTGGGGGGACGGCGACTTCGAGACGCTCGCGTGTGAGGCGGCCCGCAAGCACGCGCGCACCCCGTGGCGGGACGAGGTGTGGGCACGTCTGGCCGGCAACATCAAGTTCGTCGGCGGCTCGTTCGACGACGACGCGGCCTTCGACACCCTGGCCTCGACGCTTGACGACCTGCGGCAGACCCACGGCATCACCGGCAACGCGGCCTTCTACTTCTCCATCCCGCCGGCCGCGTTCCCCGTCGTGCTCAAGCAGTTGGCCCGCACCGGAATGGCCGACAACGAGAAGTCCGGTGGTTGGCGGCGGGTGGTGGTGGAGAAGCCGTTCGGCAACGACCTGCCGTCGGCGAAGGCGCTCAACGACCTCGTCGACGACGTGTTCACCCGCGAGGACGTCTTCCGGATCGACCACTACCTGGGCAAGGAGACGGTCCAGAACATCCTGGCCCTGCGGTTCGCCAACAACCTGTTCGAGCCGCTGTGGAACTCGAAGTACGTCGACTCGGTACAGATCACCATGGCCGAGGACGTCGGCATCGGCAGTCGCGCCGGCTTCTACGACACCGTCGGCACCGCCCGCGACGTGCTGCAGAACCACCTGCTCCAACTGCTCGCCCTGGTGGCGATGGAGGAGCCGACCAGCTTCGACGCCGACGAGATCCGGGCCGAGAAGCTGAAGGTGCTCAAGGCGATCACCCTGCCCAAGGACGTCGCCCGGGACACCGTCCGCGGTCAGTACCTGCCCGGCTGGGTCGGCGGCGAACGCGCGGTCGGTTACCTGGACGAGCGGGACGTTCCCAGCGACTCCACCACGGAGACGTACGTGGCGGTGCGGCTGGGCATCCAGAACCGCCGCTGGGCGGAGGTGCCGTTCTACATCCGAGCCGGCAAGCGGCTGCCCCGGCGGGTCACCGAGGTCGCCATCATGTTCAAGAAGGCGCCACACCTGCCGTTCAACGACGCCGACATGGAGTCGCTGGGCAACAACCAGCTCGTCATCCGGGTGCAGCCGGACGAGGGCGTGGTGCTCAAGTTCGGCTCGAAGGTGCCGGGCACGACCATGGAGGTCCGCGACATCGCGATGGACTTCCAGTACGGCGAGGCGTTCACCGAGTCCAGCCCGGAGGCGTACGAACGTCTCGTCCTGGACGTGCTGATCGGCGACCGCACCCTGTTCCCGGACGCCGCCGAGGTCGAGCAGAGCTGGCAGGTGATCGACCCGCTGGAGCACGCCTGGGCGGGCACCACACCGGAGCCGTACCGGGCCGGTGAGTGGGGGCCGCGGGCCTCCGACGAGATGCTGGCCCGTGAGGGTCGCGCTTGGAGACGAGCATGATCGGGCTGTGGGACACCACCGGCAACGAGGTGGTCAAGGCGCTCGCCGCCGAGCGGCGCAGCGCCGGCGGGGTGGCCAGCGGTATGGCGCTCACCCTCATCGTGGTCGTGGACGAGAAGCGGGTTCGGGAGGCGGAGGCGGCGGCGACGATCGCCGCCGCCGCCCACCCGTGCCGGCTGGTGGTGGTGGTCCGCTCCGAGATCGAGCGGGACCGCAACCGGCTCGACGCGGAGATCGTCGTCGGCGGTCGGCTCGGCCCGTGCGAGGCGGTGGTCACCCGGATGTACGGTCGGCTGGCCCTGCACGCCGAGTCGGTCGTGATGCCGCTGCTCGTCCCCGACGTACCGGTGGTCACCTGGTGGCACGGGGAGCCACCGGCGGAGATCGCCACCGACTTCCTCGGGGTGGTCGCCGACCGGAGGATCACCGACTCGGCGCAGGCGGCCGACCCGGTGGAGGCGCTGCGGCAGCGTGCCCGGGACTACGCCCCGGGCGACACCGACCTGGCGTGGACCCGGATCACCCCGTGGCGGACGCTTGTCGCGGGGGCGTTCGACACGACCAGCGAGCGGGTCACCGAGGCGACAGTCGTCGCACCGCCCACCGACCCGACGGCGGCGCTGATGGTCGGTTGGCTGTCCAGCCGGCTGGGCATCACCCCGCGCCGGGTGGACACCAACGAGTTCCCCCGGATGCGGGAGGTGCAGTTGAGCTGCGCCAACGGCGACCAGCTCACGCTGACCCGCGAGGACAGCATGGCCGTGTTCCGGCGGACAGGCCAGGACGACCGGGCTCTGCCGCTGGTCCGCCGCCCGCTCGGTGACGAGCTGGCCGAGGAGCTGCGCCGCCTGGACGCCGACCAGGTGTACGCGGAGGCGCTGGGTGCGACCGTCGGGTTGCGGGGGTTGGAGCAGCGTCCCGCGCAGCGGGTGCACGTCTGGAAGGATCCGGCCACCGCACGGCGCGCCGAGGCCGGGGTCACCGCGCACGCCGGCACGAGCGGCGAAGGCGCATCCCATGAGTGAGGCGAGTGTCGCCGTCCACGCCGACGCCGACCTGCTGGCGCAGGCCGTGGGCGCCCGGTTGCTGGTGAAGCTGCTCGACGCCCAGGCCGACCGGGGCGAGGCGTCGGTGGTACTCACCGGCGGCCGGATCGCCGCGGCCGTCTACCGGGCGGTGGCGACACTGCCGGCCCGCGACGCGGTGGACTGGTCCCGGGTCGACGTGTGGTGGGGCGACGAACGGTTCCTGCCCGCCGGCGACCCGGACCGCAACGAGACCCAGGCTCGGGCCGCCCTGCTGGACGTGGTGCCGCTCGACCCGGCCCGGGTGCACCCGATGCCGGCATCCGACGGCCCGGCCGGCAACGACCCCGAGGCGGCGGCAGCGGCGTACGCCGAGGAGTTGGCACGCGCCGCCCGGCCCGGCCACGCCACGCTGCCGCACTTCGACGTGCTGATGCTGGGCGTCGGCGAGGACGGGCACGTGGCCTCGGTCTTCCCCGAGCACCCGGTGCACTACGACAACCGGCCGTGCAGCGCGGTGCGGGGCAGCCCCAAACCGCCGCCGGTGCGGACCACCCTCACCCTGCCGACGATCAACACCGCTGACGAGGTCTGGTTGGTCGCCGGCGGCGCCGACAAGGCCCGTGCGGTGGGCATGGCGTTGGCCGGTGCCGGGCCGGTGCAGTTGCCGGCCGCCGGGGTGCACGGCGTGAGCCGTACCCGCTGGCTGCTCGACCGGGCCGCGGCAGCCGACGTACCCGCCCGCCTCCGCAGCCTGCGCTAGGCGAGTAGGTCCTGACTCAGGGCGGGGCTGCGGACGCAGCGAAGGGCGCTACCTATCCGCTTCGGCTGGCCCGCCGAGCCGATTGTGCTGTTGAGCGATATGCCTCAGAGGTATGAATATGACTCTGAGGCATATCGCTCACTGTCGCATCCGCCCGCACAGAGGCGACCGACGGTCACCGCCGGCCGCGCCCACCCGCAACGCCGCGCCCTACTCGCCGCGGCGGCGGCGGAGCGCGGCGAGCGCCTCGGCCAGCAGCGCCTCGCCCTCCTCGGCGGTACGCCGCTCCTTCACGTACGCCAGGTGGCTCTTGAACGGTTCGGCGCGGACCCGGCCTGGCGGGTTCTGCGCGTCCCGACCGGCGGGTAGGCCACAGCGGGGGCAGTCCCAGAGCGCAGGCGCCTCGGCGTCCGCGGCGATCCGGATGTCGATCCGGTGGTCGTTGCGGCACCAGTAGGTGACGTCCTGTCGGGGGGCGGGTTGGTGCCGCTCGTCGGGGCGCATGGGTGCGGACCCGACCCGGGCGCCACGGATGACGTTGCCACTAGGCACGGCTGCTCGCTCCTGTCGTCGGAGGGGACCCGCCGTCGTCGAGGGGTGGGCGGCGGGCGACGCGGTGCAGCGGAGAAAAGCCTGCGCGCGGCCCGTCGAGTGACGGACCGCGCGCAGATTGTACGACTTGACGCGCTCGCTCAGGCGCCGCTGTTCATTTGCAGGCGGAGCCAGAGCCCGAGGCCGACGATGGCGGCGAACCAGACGACGCTCACCAGAACGGTGTAACGGTCCAGGTTCTTCTCCGCCACCGACGAGCCGGCGAGGCTGGAGCTGACGCCACCGCCGAACATGCTCGACAGACCGCCGCCCTTGCCGCGGTGCAGCAGGATCAGCATGGTGAGCAGAATGCTCGTGATGACCAGCAACACGATCAACGTGTATGCGAACCAGATCGGCATGGCTGGGGTCAGTTCCTCTCGTAGCGATCCTCGCCCGGTCTGATCGGGCACGGCGGCACCGACCGGCGGACGGGCGGTGTCAAGGATACCGAGCGATCAGCGGGCGAGGTGCTCCGGGAAGCGGCAGATCTGAGCGAATTCCTCCGCGTCCAGGCTGGCGCCCCCCACCAGACCGCCGTCCACGTCCGGCTGGGCCATGATCGAGGCGACGTTGGACGCCTTGACCGAGCCACCGTACAGGACCCGGACCTGGTCAGCGGTCTCCTGGTCGAAACGCTCCGCCAGTCGCTTCCGGATCGCCCCGCAGACCTCCTGGGCGTCCTCCGGGGTCGCGGTCTTGCCCGTGCCGATCGCCCAGACCGGCTCGTACGCGATCACGACCTGCCGCACCTGCTCGGGGGTGAGCCCGGCGAGGCCCCCGTCGAGCTGGTCGGAGCAGTGCGCCACATGGGTGCCCTGCTCGCGGACGTCCAGCCCCTCCCCCACGCAGAGGATCGGGGTCAGGCCGTGCGTCAGCGCCGCCTTCACCTTGGCGTTGACGACCGCGTCGTCCTCGTGGTGGTAGGCCCGCCGCTCGGAGTGCCCGACCACCACGTACGTGCAGCCGAGCTTGGCCAGCAGCGGACCGGAGATGTCCCCGGTGTACGCGCCGGACGCGTGCGGGGAGAGGTCCTGCCCGCCGTAGCCGATCAGCAGCTTGTCGCCGTCCACCGCGGTCTGCACGGTACGCAGGTCGGTGAAGGGCGGCAGGACGACCGTCTCGACGTCGGTCAACTGCTTCTCGGTGAGGCTCGCCGCCAGCTTCTGCACCAGCAGGTTGGCCTCGAGGTGGTTGAGGTTCATCTTCCAGTTGCCGGCCATCAGCGGCCGACGGGTGGTGCTCGCCATGTTCAGTTCTCCAGGGCCGCGATGCCGGGGAGGGTCTTGCCCTCGAGGTATTCCAGGGAGGCGCCGCCGCCCGTGGAGATGTGCCCGAAGGACGACTCGTCCAGCCCGAGGGCACGGACCGCCGCCGCCGAGTCACCGCCACCGACGACGCTGAACGCGTCGGCCTTGGTGATCGCCTCGGCGATCCCCCGGGTGCCCGCCGCGAACGCCGGCATCTCGAACACGCCCATCGGGCCGTTCCAGAAGATCGTCTTCGCCTGGGACAGCGCGGCGCTGAAGCCGGCCACCGTCTCCGGGCCGACGTCCAGCCCGAGCCGGTGGCTCGGGATGCCGTCCACGCGGACCGTGTCGTGCGCGGCGTCCGGGGCGAACGCGTCCGCCACCACCACGTCGACCGGGAGCAGGATCTTGCCGTTGGCCCGCTCCAGCAGGTTGCGGCAGGTGTCGACCATGTCCTTCTCGAGCAGCGAGGTGCCCACCTCCAGGCCCTGGGCCTTGAGGAAGGTGAAGCACATCCCGCCGCCGATGAGCAGCCGGTCGACCGTGGGCAGCAGCGCCTCGATCACGGCGAGCTTGTCGGACACCTTCGACCCACCGAGCACCACCACGTACGGCCGCTCGGGGTCGCCGGTGAGCTTGGAGAGCACCTCGACCTCACGCAGCACCAGTCGACCCGCGACGTGCGGCAACCGGGCCGGCACGTCGAAGACGCTGGCGTGCTTGCGGTGCACCGCACCGAACGCGTCGTCCACGTAGGCGTCGCCGAACGCGGCGAGCTGGTCGGCGAACGCACCCCGCTCGGCCTCGTCCTTGCTGGTCTCGCCCGCGTTGAAGCGCAGGTTCTCCAGCAGGGCGACCTGGCCGTCGGCCAGGTCCGCGACGGTGGAGCGGGCCGACTCGCCGACGGTGTCGGTGGCGAAGTGCACCGGAGCGCCGAGCAGCTCACCGAGCCGCCCGGCGACCGGGCTCAGGCTGAACTGCGGGTCCGGAGCGCCCTTCGGGCGGCCCAGGTGCGAGCAGACGACCACCTTCGCGCCAGCCTCGACCAGCGCGCCGAGGGTCGGCAGCACCGCACGGATCCGGCCGTCATCACTGATCGCGCCGGTCTGCTTGTCGAGCGGGACGTTCAGGTCGGCGCGCACCAGCACGCGCCGACCCGACACCCCCTCGGCGAGCAGGTCGTCGAGGGTCCGGATGCTCACAGCGACGAACCGACCAGCTTGACGAGGTCGACCAGACGGTTGGAGTAGCCCCACTCGTTGTCGTACCAGCCGACGACCTTGACCTGGTTGCCGACGACCTTGGTCAGCGGCGCGTCGAAGATGCACGACGCCGGGTCGGTGACGATGTCGGTGGAGACGATCGGGTCCTCGTTGTAGACCAGGATGCCCTTGAGCGGGCCGTCCGCGGCGGCCTTCAGCGCGGCGTTGACCTCGTCCACGGTGGTCTCGCGACCCACGTTGACGGTGAGGTCGGTGACCGAGCCGGTCGGGATCGGCACCCGCAGGGCGTACCCGTCGAGCTTGCCCTTCAGGTCCGGCAGGACCAGGCCGATCGCCTTGGCGGCGCCGGTGGAGGTCGGGACGATGTTCAGCGCGGCGGCCCGGGCCCGACGCAGATCCGAGTGCGGCGCGTCCTGGAGGTTCTGGTCCTGGGTGTACGCGTGGATCGTCGTCATCAGACCGTGCTGGATGCCGAACGTGTCGTGCAGGACCTTCGCCATCGGGGCGAGGCAGTTGGTGGTGCACGAGGCGTTGGAGATGATGGTGTGCTTCGCCGGGTCGTAGGTGTCGTGGTTGACACCCATGACGACGGTGACGTCCTCGTTCTTCGCCGGGGCGGAGATGATGACCTTCTTGGCCCCGCCGTCGACGTGCGCCTTGGCCTTGGTGGCGTCGGTGAAGAAGCCGGTGGACTCGATGACGACGTCGGCGCCGACCTCGCCCCACGGCAGCTTCGACGGGTCCTTCTCGGCGTACGCCTTGATGGTCTTGCCACCGACGGTGATCTCGTCGGCGGTGGCCTTGACCTCGTAGGGCAGGCGACCGAGGATGCTGTCGTACTTGAGCAGGTGGGCGAGCGTGCCGTTGTCGGTCAGGTCGTTCACCGCCACGACCTCGATGTCGGCGTCAGACGCCAGCACTGCCCGGAAGAAGTTACGGCCGATTCGGCCGAAGCCGTTGATGCCAACCCGGATGGTCACAGGTCCCATCTCCTCGCGTTCTGGTCTGCCGGCCTCAGACAACGGCCGGCGGAGTGGTGTGCGCCGACCGTTGGAGCCGGCCGTTGACGGTTCGTCTCGGCCACCCCGCCGCGGTCTGAGGACCTTGACCGCCCGAGGCGGTGTGCACGACGAGGAGTGCCTGTGTCGGCCCCCTTGCCGTACGCAGCGACCTTATCCGAGCGTGCGAGACCACGCTGCGCCGGGTCGTGCTCCCGGGCGCACCGTGCGGCCTTACCGTCCTATCAGACCACGAGCATGTCGGGCGTGACTGCCGCTTCGGTATCCGGGATGCCGAGGTCCCGGGCCCGCTTGTCGGCCAGCGCCAGAAGTCGGCGGATCCGCCCGGCAATGGCGTCCTTGGTCAGCGGCGGGTCGGCCAGCGCGCCCAGCTCCTCCAGCGACGCCTGCCGGTGCTCCAGTCGCAGTCGCCCGGCGTCGGTCAGGTGGTTGGGCGCCTCGTCGGCGAGGATCTCCAGGGCACGGGTGACCCGGGCGGCGGCGGCGACCGCCGCGCGCGCCGAGCGGCGCAGGTTGGCGTCGTCGAAGTTGGCCAACCGGTTGGCGGTGGCGCGCACCTCGCGGCGTACCCGACGCTCCTCCCAGGCCAGCACGCTGGAGTGCGCGCCGATCCGGGTGAGCAGCGCGGCGATCGCGTCGCCGTCCTTGACGACCACCCGGTCCACCCCGCGTACCTCACGGTTCTTCGCGGTGATGCCGATGCGCCGCGCCGCGCCGACCAGCGCCAGCGCCGACTCCGGCCCCGGGCAGGTGATCTCCAACGCACTGGAGCGGCCGGGTTCGGTGAGCGAGCCGTGCGCCATGAACGCCCCCCGCCACGCGGAGACCGCGCAGCAGACGTTCGCCGCCACGACGTGCGGAGGCAGCCCGCGCACCGGACGGCCCCGCACGTCGAGCAGGCCGGTCTGCCGGGCGAGTGCCTCGCCGTCCTTGACCACCCGCACGATGAAGTGGCTGCCCTTGCGCAGCCCGCCGGACGCCAGCACGTGGATCTCGCTGGGATAGCCGTAGACCTCGGCGATCTCCCGGCGCAACCGCCGGGCCACCGCCCCGGTGTCCAGTTCCGCCTCCACCACCACGCGGCCGGAGACGATGTGCAGCCCGCCGGCGAAGCGCAGCAGCGCGGCCATCTCCGCCCGCCGGCAGCAGGGCTTGGGCACGTCGACCCGACTCAGCTCGTCCTTGACCGCGGCCGTCATCGCCATTGTGCGTCCCCTCACGGACCGGTTCCGGCGTGTCGCCGGAGATTACGTACGTGTCTAACGATCGGCGCCCAGGACAGGCACCAGTGCGGCGCCCAAGGCAGCCGGATCATGGCGGGGAGTGCCACCGGTGACGGCGACGGGGGCGAGGACCAGGCGGGCACCCAGCGATTCTGCCGCACGTTCGACCGGTTCGGGGTCACCCACCGCCTTGGCATCGGCGAGCACGAGATCCACCTTGAGCTCGGGCAGGTACCAGTGCAGAGCCGCGAGGTGGTCGGCGACGGAGAGCCCGAGGGTCTCCTTCTCCGCGGCGAGGTTCAACGTGACCAACCGCCGGGCCGAGGTGGACACGATCGCGTCGGCCAACTGCGGCACCAGCAGGTGCGGGAGCACGCTGGTGTACCAACTGCCCGGTCCGAAGATCAACCAGTCCGCCGCCCTGATCGCCTCGATCACCTCGGCGCAGGCCGGTGGGGCGGCGGGCGTGAGGCGCAACGACTCGACCCGCCCGGTGGTGACCGCCACCTGGTGTTGGCCGCGTACGGTGCGCACCTCGTCGGGGGCGGCGGGGTCGACCCCGCGTACCCGCGCCTCGATGCCGACCGGCTGCCGGGACATCGGCAGCACCCGGCCGACCGCGCCGAGCATCGCGCCGGCGTGCTCCAGCGCGGCCACCGGGTCACCGAGCAGCTCCATGAGGCCGCAGAGCACGAGGTTGCCCACCGCGTGCCCGGCCAGCCCGTCGGCGCGGCCGCTCGCCCGCTCCGCGCCGGGGCCGTTCGGGCCCTGGCCGTTCGCGTCGGGGTCGTCGGCGCCAAGGCTGGTTGCGGCCTGGTCGCGCGGGTCGGGGTTGCGGCCATTGGTCGCCTGGTCCGGGTTGCGACCATCGGTCGCCGTCCGGCCCGGGTCGGCATCGCCGAGCTCGGGTACGCCGGCCGGCACGGCGGCGAAGCGGTGCTGGAACAGCCCGGCGCTGCGCCGGGTCGCCGGGTGGTCTCCGGCCAGTGCCACCAGCGCCTGACGCAGATCACCCGGGGGCAGACCACCCCGCTCGGCGCGCAGCCGGCCACTGGAGCCGCCGTCGTCCCCGACGGTGACCACCGCGGTGATGTCGAGGTCGAGTTCGGGGGCGCAGTGCCGCAGCGCGCGCAACGAGGCGGACAGCCCGTGGCCGCCACCGAACGCCACCACCCGCCGGGCCGTCATTCCCGCCCCAGGTCGCGGTGCTGGGCGTTGGCCGCCAGCCCGGAGTGGCGCAGCCGCCCGGCCAACTCCTCGGCGATGGCGACGCTACGGTGCTTGCCACCGGTGCAGCCCACGGCGACCGTGAGGTACCTCTTGCCCTCCCGCTCGAAGCCGGTGGTGGTGGCGTTGACCAGGTCGGCGTACGAGGCGACGAAGGCGTCCGCGCCCTCCTGGCCGAGCACGTACGCGCTGACCGCCTCCTCCCGCCCGGTGTGCTCGCGCAACTCCGGCACCCAGTACGGGTTGGGCAGGAACCGGGCGTCCAGCACGAAGTCGGCGTCCGGCGGCAGGCCGTACTTGAAGCCGAAGGACAGCACGGTGACCCGCAGGCGGCGTGCGTCCTCGCCGCCGAACAGCTCCTCGATACGTCGGCGGAGCTGGTTGACGTTCAGGTGACTCGTGTCGATGATCACGTCCGCCTGGTCGCGTGCCTCCTCCAGCAGCCCTCGCTCCACGGCGATGCCGTCGGCGAGCCGCCCGTCCCCCTGCAGAGGATGCGAACGGCGAACGCTCTCGAACCGTCGGATCAACACCTCGTCGTCGGCGTCGACGAAGACCACCCGGGGCGAGAACCCGCGCTCCTTGAGCTCGCGGATCGCCCCGGCCAGGTCGGTGGAGAAGGCCCGCGACCGCACGTCCAGCACCATCGCGGTACGCCGAGCCGCGCCGCCGGCCTTGAACGCCAACTCGGCCATGTCCAGCATCAGAGCCTGCGGCAGGTTGTCGACCACGTAGTAGCCGACGTTCTCCAACGCCCTGGCGACCGTGCTGCGGCCGCCGCCGGAGAGCCCGGTGACCACCACGAGTGTGGTGTCCGACTCCGCCGCCGACTGCCCGTCGACCGCATCCGGGTCGTCGATCCGGTCACCGACTGTGCGCGCCTCGCTCACCCGTACCCCCAGCCGTGGCGCCGCGGCCGCCTTTGGCCGCGATTGGTCAATCAGCGACTCTATCCCGCCGCCGGGTTGAGGCCGGGCACCCGTGGCCGAGCGGCGGCTGCGGACCGTTCGACGGTCGCTCTCCCGACACCGAGCGCGCTTGATAACGATCAGTAGTCTTCAATACGCTCACCGTGATCGTCACAGGTCAAACCGACATCTGGAGGGCGCGATGCACGACCTGGCGGACAAGAACAAGTACGTCGGCTTCCTGTTCATGCGGATCAGCCCCGAGTACTTTGCCCTCGGCCGCGAGGGCATCCACGAGGTCTCCGCCGAGCACGCCCGCGACCTGGGCCGCTTCGCCAAGCAGCTCACCCATGTCGTCTGCACCGGAGTGAACGGCAAGTACGACCAGGTCACCATGGTCGAGGCCGACACCCTGGAGGAGATCAACGCGGCGGCCACCGCCTTCCGGATGGGCAACAAGGCCCGCTACATCGAGATCGTCGACATCGTGGTCGGGATGAAGGCCCCGCCACGGGGCCTGGCCAACCGGTCCAGCCAGCCCGGCTGACCGCGTCGCCCGTCCTGGTGCATCCGGCCCGGGTGCGCCGGGCGGGCGCTGTCGGGGTCGGCTCGTAGACTCCGCGGATGGCTTCTCCCACCGACCTGCGGACCGAGGGCGCGTTGCCGGTGCTGCGCCGGGTGTTCGGCTACGACGCCTTCCGCGGCTTCCAGCAGGACGTGATCGACCACGTGGTCGACGGCGGCGACGCGCTGGTGTTGATGCCCACCGGTGGCGGCAAGTCACTGTGCTACCAGATCCCGGCCCTGGTTCGCGACGGCGTCGCGGTCGTCGTGTCCCCGCTGATCGCCCTCATGCAGGACCAGGTCGACGCGCTCACCGCGGTCGGCGTCCGCGCCGGCTTCCTCAACTCGACCCAGAGCCTCGACGCCCGGCGCCGGGTCGAGGCCGCCTTCGTCGCCGGCGAGCTGGACCTGCTCTACCTCGCCCCGGAAGGGCTCGGCGTCCGCTCCACGCTCGCCCTGCTGGACCGGGGGCGCATCTCCCTGTTCGCGATCGACGAGGCGCACTGCGTGTCCCAGTGGGGGCACGACTTCCGCCCCGACTATCTCGCGCTGTCGATGCTGCACGAACGGTGGCCGCAGGTGCCACGGATCGCGCTGACCGCCACCGCGACCAGCGCCACCCGCACCGAGATCGCCAGCCGGCTCAAGCTCGACGACGCCCGCCACTTCGTGGCCAGCTTCGACCGGCCCAACATCCAGTACCGGATCGTGCCCAAGCGGGAGCCACGCAAGCAGCTCCTGGCCCTACTGCGCGACGAGCACCCCGGCGACGCCGGGATCGTCTACTGCCTGTCCCGGGCCTCGGTCGACAAGACGGCGGAGTTCCTGGTCGCCAACGGGATTGCCGCCCTGCCGTACCACGCGGGTCTCGACGCGTCCACGCGCGCCGCCAACCAGCAGCGCTTCCTGCGCGAGGACGGCCTGGTGATGGTGGCCACGATCGCCTTCGGCATGGGCATCGACAAGCCCGACGTACGCTTCGTCGCCCACCTCGACCTGCCCAAGTCCGTCGAGGGCTACTACCAGGAGACCGGCCGCGCCGGACGGGACGGCCTGCCGTCGACCGCGTGGCTCGCGTACGGGCTGCAGGACGTGGTCCAGCAACGCAAGATGATCGAGACGTCGGACGGTGACCTCGCCCACCGCCGCAACCTCGCCGCCCACCTGGACGCGATGCTCGCCCTCTGCGAGACGGTGCGCTGCCGGCGCGTCCAACTGCTCGAATACTTCGGCGAGACGTCCACGCCTGCCTGCGGCAACTGCGACACCTGCCTCAGCCCGCCGGAGTCGTGGGACGGCACGGTCGCCGCCCAGAAGCTGCTCTCCACGGTCTTCCGCCTCGACCGTGAGCGCAACCAGCGCTTCGGCGCGGGGCACTGCATCGACATCCTGCTCGGCAAACACAATGACAAGATCAGCCAGTACGGCCACGACTCGCTGACCGTCTTCGGCATCGGCTCCGAGCTGAGCGAGGCGGAGTGGCGGGGTGTGGTCCGGCAACTGCTCGCCGAAGGGCTGCTCGCCGTGGAGGGCGACTACGGCACGCTCGCGTTGACCGACGCCAGCGCCGACGTGCTGGGCCGCCGCCGAACGGTGACGATGCGCCGCGAGCCGGAGAAGCCGGCATCGAGTCGCTCGTCGAAGCCGCGCGGCTCGGCCACCGTCGTCGCCGAGCTGACCCCGGCCGCCGCGCCGGTCTTCGAACGCCTGCGCGGCTGGCGGGCGACCACTGCCAAAGAGCAGGGCGTTCCGGCGTACGTGATCTTCCACGACGCCACGCTTCGACAGATCGCCAACGACGCGCCGGGCACGCTTGCCGAGCTGTCCCGCGTCAGCGGGGTCGGCGAGAACAAGCTCGCCAAGTACGGCGAGCAGATCCTGGCCGTACTGGCCAGCGACTGAGACATGCCGAAGGGCCGGGCCCCGTGGTGTGGGGTCCGGCCCTTCGGTTCGTTCGGTGGGTGGGTCAGCTGGTGGCGTAGCCGCGGGTGGCGATCCAGTCCGCGAGGTGCTCGGTGCTGATCCAGTAGGAGGCGGTGTTCGGGTCGGCGGAGTCGGCGATCTTCACGGTGTCGCCGTTGTCGCGGTAGCCGACGACGCTGATGTAGTGCCCGCCCTCGTAGGAGTGGGTGGCGCCGTCGGTGTCGGTGCTGGTACCGGCGATGTTGGCGACCACGGCCCGGCCGTCGTCGACGGTGCGGACGATGTCGGCGCGCAGGGTGTCGGTCTGCTTGCCGTCGGCGTCGGGGGTGCTGATCTCCACGGACCGGTAGGCGTCGTTCTTACCGGTCTCCTTGTTCAACACCGGGGTGATGTCGTTGATCGAGTTCGTGCCGGCCTCGGTGGTACCCATCTCCTTGGCCATGTCATCGACGTTGATGTTCTTGCCCTGCACACTCAGGGCGTTACGAGTCGCGGCAGGCCCGCAGTAGTAGAAGTTCGGCTGCGCCTCGTAGCGCACACCCAGCTCCCGCTCACCATGACCCTTACGGTCAGCCTGGGCCTGGGTGGCCGGCTTGCTGCTGGGTGCGGCGAACGCGGTGGTGACGGGCCCGGCGATGGCGCCACCGGTGAAGGCGAGGCCAGCAGCGGTCAGAGCGGTCTTACGAATCAGATCGGTACGCATGATGGCGTGCTCCTCTGCATTTCGGGGGTAACCCGCACACACAACGCCGGGGGGCGGCCGTGCGGGGGGAAGTTCATCGCCCGGCGACCCTGCGGGGTCGGCATCGGGATGTGGTGTAACCGGGTGCGGCGGCGACTCATTCCGCCAGGCTCCCGGCTCGTGGGGCTCGACCGAGCCCGGCGGGGTGTAACCGGGTGCGGCGGCGGCTCATTCCGCCGGCTACCACCGCGCCAACCCGCTTCCCGGAGACCACCGGGGCGGCCTGGCCGGTGTTCCCGGCGGCCGGCGTGCACCACGACCCAACGTCGCGGCCGTGCCAGGTATAACGACCCCGAGCCGGCCCGGATTCCGCCACCCAGGTGACAGCGACCACCCGACGAACCTCATGAACCGGACAATCCGCGCCCCGGCGACCGCGCACCATCCTTGATCCACTCGGGTTCCGCGAAAACGCGGTATCCAAGGCCGCCGGACACCGCGACTTCAAGGAAGGCGAGTGGATCAACCCGGAGGGCCCGATGACGCGCGGTCTACGCACCCCGAGGGCGCGTCGGGCGTCCGTGAACCCCTGCGCCGCGTGCGCGGTTTGCCGCAATTCGCCCCAAGACCGCACCCAAACCAGGAAAGAGTGCCTTCCACGCGCCGACGAGACCACTACAACCAGGATCGAGCACGATCGAGCAGGTAGGCGACCTGTCACCGCGACCGGCGCGACCTGCGGACAACAGCCGTGTCCGTCATCCCCACGCTCTCCGGGAAACTGACGCCTCACACCGGATGTTGCGCAGATCTTGGACCGCCGAGCGGTGCGAGGGCGACGTCAGACTGTCGGGGGCGACTCCACGCCCTCGTCGGCTTTCGTGTCCTTGTCGAGGGCGGCCAGGATCGCCTCAGCGGTACGCCGGCCCACCCCGGGCACTTCGGTGATCTCCTCGACTGTGGCGGCGGAGAGCCTCTTGAGTGAGCCGAAGTGTCGCAGCAGCGCCTTGCGCCGTACCTCACCGAGGCCGGGCACATGGTCGAGTGCCGACTCGGTCATCCGCTTCGACCGGCGTTGCCGGTGGAAGGTGATGGCGAACCGGTGGGCCTCGTCCCGGACCCGTTGCAGCAGGTAGAGACCTTCCGAGGTGCGCGGCAGGATGACCGGGAACTCGTCGTCGGGGAGCCAGACCTCCTCCAGCCGCTTGGCCAGCCCGCACAGCGCCACGTCCTCGATGCCCAGGTCGGCGAGGGCCTGCGCGGCGGCCGCGACCTGCGGGGCACCACCGTCGACGACCACCAACTGCGGCGGGTACGCGAACTTCCGCGGTCGGCCGGTGGTCGGATCGATCAGGACCCCGACCTGCGGCTCGACCGTGTCTTCCGGAACGGTCGGGTCGTCGGCCGACTCGACCCCCACCTCGCCCGTCTCGGCCCGCGCGTCCAGGTAGCGGGCGAAGCGGCGGCGCAACACCTCCGACATCGCGGAGAGGTCGTCGGTGGCGCCACGGACGATGAACCGCCGGTATTCGCTCTTGCGGGGCAGCCCGTCTTCGAAGACCACCATGCTGGCCACCACGTCGGTGCCCTGGATCTGGGAGATGTCGAAACACTCGATGCGTAGCGGCGAGGTGCGCATGCCCAGCGCCTCGCTGATCTCGTCCAACGCCTTGCCCCGGGTGGTGAGGTCACCGGACCGCTTCAGTTTGTGCCGGGCCAGCGCGTCCTTGGCGTTGCGCTCGACGGTCTCCATCAGTGAGCGCTTGTCACCGCGCTGCGGCACCCGCAGCGACACCCGGCTGCCCCGGTGGTCGGAGAGCCATTCCGCCAGCGCGTCGGCGTCGGCGGGCAGCTCGGGCACCAGCAACTCCCGGGGCACGTCGGCCTCGCCGTGCTCGCCCCCGTACACCTGGGTGCAGAAGTGGTGCACCAGGTCGCCGGTGGTCAGGTCCTCGGTCTTCTCCACCACCCAGCCGCGCTGGCCGCGAATGCGCCCGTCGCGGACGTGGAAGACCTGCACGGCCGCTTCGAGAGGGTCGTCGGCGAACGCGACCACGTCGGCGTCGGTGCCGTCGCCCAGCACCACGGTCTGCTTCTCCATGGCCCGGCGCAGCGCGGCGACGTCGTCGCGCAGCCGGGCGGCCCGCTCGAACTCGAGCTGCTCGCTCGCCTCGGTCATCTCGCGTTCGATCTTGCGGACCATGGTGTCGGTGCGCCCGGCCATGAAGTCGCAGAACCCGTCGACGATGGCGCGGTGTTCGTCGGCGGAGACGGTGCCGACGCACGGCGCCGAGCACTTGCCGATGTAGCCGAGCAGGCAGGGGCGGCCGACCTGCCCAGCCCGCTTGAAGACACCCGCGGAGCACGTGCGGGCGGGGAACACCCGCAGCAGCAGGTCGAGGGTCTCGCGGATCGCCCAGGCGTGCGAGTACGGACCGAAGTAGCGCACCCCCTTGCGCTTGGCGCCACGCATCACCTGTAGCCGTGGGTATTCCTCGTTGAGGGTGACAGCCAGATAGGGGTACGACTTGTCGTCGCGGTAGCGGACGTTGAACCGAGGGTCGTACTGCTTGATCCAGGTGAACTCCTGCTGGAGCGCCTCGACCTCGGTGGCGACGGTGATCCAGTCCACCGACTCGGCGGTGGTGACCATCTGGCGCGTGCGCTCGTGCAGGTTCCAGACGTCGCCGAAGTAGGAGTTGAGCCGGCTGCGCAGGTTCCTCGCCTTGCCGACGTAGATCACCCGGCCGGTGCCGTCGCGGAAGCGGTAGACCCCCGGTAGCTCCGGGATGGTGCCGGGTGCGGGGCGGTAGGTCGAGGGGTCAGCCACGCCAGCAAGCCTAGTCCGCAGCACCGACAGCCCAGCGCAAGCTCTAGATCCACTCGGTTTCGGGGAAGTCGGGGTGTCGCACTGTCACGAACACCCCGACTTCCCGAAACGCGAGTCGATCACGCGGCCAGCCCCACCGCGCCGGTCAGGCCAGCGAGATCTGGTCCCCGGTGACCTTGATGTCCTTGGGCGGCAGCGGCTTGGTGGCCGGACCGGCCTTCACCGAGCCGTCCTCGATCGAGAACTTGCTGCCGTGGCAGGTGCAGTTGATGGTGCCGCCGTCGACGTTCGTGACCGGGCAGTTCTGGTGGGTGCAGATCGGGCTGAAGCCCTTGAACTGGCCGGCGGTGGGCTGGGTGATGACCACGCCGTCGGTGGCGAGGACCTTGCCGCCACCGACCGGGATGTCGGCGGTGGTGGCCAGCGACTGGGCGCCCTGCCGGTCGCCGCCACCCGCGTCGCCGGTGCTGGGGACGGCCGGACCGCCACTGGTGGGGGTGCCGCTGCCGCTGCCGTCGTCGCTGCCGCAGGCGGCCAGGACGACGGCCGCGCCGACTGCCCCGACTCCGGTGAGCAGGGTGCGACGTGTCTGCGTACCCGGACCGGTCAGCGCCTGATCGTCACTCATGCCTCGCCTCTCTCTAGCCCGCTGCGCCGGTCGAAAGCCGGCCACACTTCTCCACACGGGCAACTGTGCCGGATGGTTCATCCGGGCATCTGTCCGACCCAGGAAATAGGACGGGGCGGGCTCCGGAGGGCCCCGTCCGCGCCGCGATCGACACGCACGAACCCGACCGGACCCGCCCCGCGAAGCCCGCCGTCAGGCGGACCCGTCCTCGCGGATGCCAGGTCAGCGCGCGCCCGCGGGCACCTTTCGGCTGGCCCGCGCCTTGGTCGCGCCGTTGGCCTTGGCGGCACGGGTGGTGGCGGCGGCCGCGCCCTTGGCCTCGCCGTCGAGCTTGAGCACCTGGCGCAGGAACTCGCCGGTGTGGCTCTCGGCCACCTCGGCGACCTCCTCGGGGGTGCCGGTGGCGAGCACGGTGCCGCCCCGGTGACCGCCCTCCGGACCCATGTCGATCAGCCAGTCGGCCGTCTTGATCACGTCGAGGTTGTGCTCGATGGTGATCACCGTGTTGCCCTTGTCGACAAGCCCTTCCAGCACCATCAGCAGCTTGCGGATGTCTTCGAAGTGCAGACCGGTGGTCGGCTCGTCGAGCACGTAGACCGTCCGACCGGTGGAGCGCTTCTGCAGCTCGGACGCGAGCTTGACCCGCTGTGCCTCACCGCCGGAGAGGGTGGGCGCGGGCTGACCGAGGCGTACGTAGCCCAGGCCGACGTCGACCAGGGTCTTGAGGTGCCGGTGGATGGCCGGGATGGCGGAGAAGAACTCGGCGGCCTCCTCGATCGGCATCTCCAGCACCTCCGAGACGGTCTTGCCCTTGTAGTGCACCTCCAGGGTCTCCCTGTTGTACCGGGCGCCCTTGCACACCTCGCAGGGGACGTACACGTCGGGCAGGAAGTTCATCTCGATCTTGATGGTGCCGTCGCCGGAGCACGCCTCGCAGCGCCCGCCCTTGACGTTGAACGAGAACCGGCCCGGGCCGTACCCCCGAACCTTGGCCTCGGTGGTCTCGGCGAAGAGCTTGCGGACGTGGTCCCAGACCCCGGTGTAGGTGGCCGGGTTGGAGCGCGGCGTCCGACCGATGGGCGACTGGTCCACGCCGACGACCTTGTCGACGTGCTCCAGGCCGGAGACCCGGGTGTGCCGGCCGGGCACCAGCCGGGCGCCGTTGATCTGGTTGGCCAGCACCGCGTACAGGATGTCGTTGACCAGCGTCGACTTGCCCGAGCCGCTGACCCCGGTGACCGCGATGAGTTGACCCAGCGGGAACGAGACGGTCAGGTTGCGCAGGTTGTGCTCCCGCGCGCCGTGCACCACCAACTCCCGTGCCGGATCCTGCGGGCGGCGCGCCGACGGGGTCGGGATCGACCGCCGCCCGGAGAGGTACGCCCCGGTGACCGACTCCTTGTTCTTCAGCAGCGCG
The DNA here is from genome assembly GCF_039871815.1 of Micromonospora sp. B9E7. NCBI lineage: Bacteria > Bacillati > Actinomycetota > Actinomycetes > Micromonosporales > Micromonosporaceae > Micromonospora > Micromonospora sp. B9E7. Next base: position 69,054 of record NZ_JBDPLX010000023.1, on the reverse strand, counting down.
GGCACCGAGCCGCTGTGCACGATCTTGCCGCCGTGCTCACCCGCGCCGGGCCCGATGTCGACGATCCAGTCGGCGGTGCGGATGGTGTCCTCGTCGTGCTCCACCACGATCAGCGTGTTGCCCAGCCCGCGAAGCCGGACCAGCGTCTCGATCAGCCGGTGGTTGTCGCGCTGGTGCAGCCCGATCGACGGCTCGTCCAGCACGTAGAGCACGCCCACCAGGCCGGAGCCGATCTGGGTGGCGAGCCGGATGCGCTGCGCCTCGCCGCCGGACAGGGTGCCTGCCGGCCGGTCCAGGGAGAGGTAGTCCAGGCCGACGTCGAGCAGGAACCGCAGCCGAGCGTTGATCTCCTTCAGGACCCGCTCCGCGATCAGCTTCTGCCGGTCGCTCAGCTCGATGCCGGCGAGCAGGTCGGCGCACTCCCCCACGGACAGGTTGCAGACCTCGGCGATGCTCTTGCCCGCGAGGGTGACCGCGAGCACCTCGGGCTTGAGCCGGGCGCCCCCGCACGCCGCACACGGCACGTCGCGCATGTAGCCCTCGTACTTGTCGCGGGACCACTCGGACTCGGTGTCGGAGTGCCGCCGCTCGATCCACTGCACCACGCCCTCGAAGCCGGTGTAGTAGGAGCGCTCACGGCCGTACTTGTTGCGGTAGCGCACGTGCACCTGGTCGTCGGAGCCGTGCAGGATCGTCTTCTGTGCCCGCGCCGGCAACGCCCGCCACGGAGTGTCGACGTCGAAGTGCTGGGCCTCGCCGAGCGCCTCCAGCAGGCGCAGGAAGTATTCCAGGTTGTGCCCGGTGGACCAGGGCTGGATCGCGCCCTCGCGCAGGCTGCGCTCCGGGTCGGGGATCAGCAGCTCCGGGTCGACCTCCTTCTTGGTGCCCAGGCCGGTGCACTCCGGGCAGGCGCCGTACGGCGCGTTGAAGGAGAAGACCCGGGGTTCGAGATCCTCGATGGCGAGCGGGTGGTCGTTGGGGCAGGCCAGGTGCTCGGAGTAACGGCGCTCCCGGTCCGGGTCGTCCTCCGGGAGGTCGACGAAGTCGAGCAGCACCAGGCCGCTGGAGAGACCCAGGGCGGCCTCGACCGAGTCGGTCAGCCGCTGCTTGGCGCTGGGCTTGACGGTGAGCCGGTCGATCACCACCTCGATGGTGTGCTTCTCCTGCTTCTTGAGCTTCGGCGGCTCGGTCAGCGGGTGCACCACGCCGTCGACGCGGGCCCGGGCGTAGCCCTTGGCCTGCAACTCGGCGAAGAGGTCGACGTACTCACCCTTGCGGCCCCGGATGACCGGCGCGAGCACCATGAACTTGGTGCCCTCGGCCATCGCGAGGACCCGGTCGACGATCTGCTGGGGGCTCTGCCGGGAGATCCGCTCGCCACAGACCGGGCAGTGCGGCTCACCGATGCGGGCGAAGAGCAGGCGCAGGTAGTCGTAGACCTCGGTGATGGTGCCGACGGTCGAACGTGGGTTGCGCGAGGTGGACTTCTGGTCGATCGAGACGGCGGGGCTCAGGCCCTCGATGAAGTCGACGTCTGGCTTGTCCATCTGGCCGAGGAACTGCCGGGCGTACGACGAGAGCGACTCGACGTAGCGGCGCTGACCCTCGGCGAAGATCGTGTCGAAGGCCAGGCTCGACTTGCCCGACCCGGACAGCCCGGTGAACACGATGAGTGCGTCCCGGGGCAGGTCGAGACTGACGTCACGCAGATTGTGCTCGCGCGCGCCACGGATGATCAGTCGGTCGGCCACGGTGCGTGTACTCCCGGGAGAAGACGAAGCGAAGAATGTGTCCCGCTCTGGGTGATTTGAGCGGTCGTACGGGCGCGGAAAACACGCCTCGGCAACTCTAGCCCCGAGGTACGACACTTTCCCTCGCCCGCACATTCCGCCAGCTCAGCACGGTCGGCCGCACCAGGCCGAGACCCCTCGCCGCACCGGAGCACGGCGCGGCGAGGGGCGAACAACCGGAGAGCCGGTCAGTAGCCGCCGGGTGTCGGCGGGCGGGCCGTCCGGCGTCGGGCCGACCGCCAGCCGCCGCGTCGCTCCGCCGCCACCCGTGCCTCCCGCCGTCGGCTCTCGTGGGCCACCTCCCCCTGCAGCCGCCGCCAGCTCTCCCACCGCCGGGTGGAGAGTTCGCCGGTGTGCAGCGCCTCCCGTACCGCGCAGGCGGGCTCGCCGTCGTGCCCACAGTCGGCGTACCGGCAACCCTCGGCCAACCCGGCGATGTCGGCGAACGCCCGGTCGAGCCCGGCCGCGCCGTCGAGCAGGCCGACCGCTCGTACACCGGGCGTGTCGATCACCGCACCCCCTCCGGGGATCGGTACGAGGGCCCGCCACGTGGTGGTGTGCCGACCCTTGCCGTCGACCCGGCGGATCGCCTGCGTCGGCATCATCACGGCGCCGGCGAGGGCGTTGACCAGGCTCGACTTGCCGGCGCCGGAGGGCCCGAGCAGGCCGAGCGTGCGGCCCGGGGTGACCTCGGCGCGCAGCGGTTCCAGCCCGGTGCCCCGCTCGGCGCTGACCGGCAGCACCGGCACTCCGGGCGCGACCGCGGCGAGTTGGCGGGCCAGCGCGGCCGGGTCGGCCGCGAGGTCGGCCTTGGTCAGTACGACCAGCGGCCGGGCGCCGGACTCGTGGGCCAGGGACAGCAGCCGCTCGATCCGGCCCACGTCCGGCTCGGGGTGCACCGGCTCCACCACGGCAGCGGCGTCGAGGTTGGCGGCCAGCACCTGCCCGCTGGCGTCCTTGCCGGCGGTACGCCGGATCAGCGCGCCCCGGCGCGGCAGCACCCCCTCGACGGTGACGCGACGGTCCGGCCAGTGGGTCAGCAGAACCCAGTCACCGGCGCAGGGCAGGGCGGACGGGTCCCGGGCGGCGGCGGCCAACACCGCGCCGCCCAGGCTGGCCCGGACCGGGCCGGTCGCGGTGAGCACCGTGCAGACCCCCCGGTCCACTCGGGCCACCCGACCCGGGTGGTGCTCGGCGCGTCGCTCGGCGTACGCCGCTCGCTCGGCGTCCCAGCCGAGCGCGGTCAGATCGATCGTCATGGCATCCTCATCGGTGTCGAAGCTGGTGATGGCGGAACACGCGTGCCACGTCCGGCATGATCACCACCTCCGTCCGATGTCCCGGTGCCGCGTCTGCCGCTGACGGTAGGTCGCGCGCCGACGCGCCGAAAGCGATTTCCCCGGCGACGCCGCGACGGCGGACCGCTAGGGTCGACGCGTGACCACGGATCCGCTGTTGCTGATGGGCGAGGTGGACGCGGCCACCAGCCGTCTGCTGCGTACCGCCGCTTCTTTCGACGCCGCGGACCTGGCCGCGGCGTCGTTGCTGCCGGGCTGGACGCGCGGCCACGTGCTGGCGCATCTGGCGCGCAACGCCGACGGCTTCGTCAACCTGCTCACCTCGGCCCGCACCGGGCAGGACATGCCGATGTACGCCTCGCTGGAGGTCCGCGCGGCGGACATCGAAACCGGTTCGGCCCGCCCGCCCGCCGAGCACCTGGACGACCTGCGGCGCAGCGCGGACCTGTTCGCCGAGGCGGTCGCGGCGATGCCGGCCGAGGCGTGGGCGGCGACGGTGCAGGCGCGCAAGGGCCCGTGGCCGGCCGCGCTGCTCGTCTGGGGTCGGCTGCGGGAGATCGAGGTGCACCACCTCGACCTGGCCGCGGACTACCGGGCCGGCGACTGGTCGGACACGTTCGCCCACCGGCTGCTGCGCGAGGCGGCCAGCCACCACGCCATGGGGCCGACACCGCCGTCGATGGTGCTCCGCCTCGACGGCAGTGAGCACGAGGTGGTGATCGGGGACCGCGCCGGCGCCCCGGTCGTCGCCGGTCCCGCCCCCGACCTCGCCGCCTGGCTGATCGGCCGTGCCGACGGCGTCCCGCTCTTCGTCACCCCTGACGGTCCCCTGCCTACTCCACCGGAATGGATCTGAAAACGTCATGACATACAGCGGAGACGTCACGCACGGCGGAGCGCCGGCGGTACGCGAGCTGGACGGGCTCACCATCAGCAAGCTGTCGGTGGGCCCGATGGACAACAACGCCTACCTGCTGCGCTGCACGAGCACCGGTGACCAGGTGCTGATCGACGCCGCCAACGAGGCGCCCCGGCTGCTGGAGCTGGTCGGCGACGGCGGCCTCACCGCGGTGGTGACGACCCACCAGCACATGGATCACTGGGTGGCGCTGGAGGAGGTGGTCGCCAAGACCGGCGCCCGGGCGCTGGTGCACGCCGACGACGCGGCCGGGCTGCCGATCGAGGCGGAGCAGCTGTCCGACGGCGACACGGTTTCGGTGGGCGACTGCGCGTTGGAGGTCATCCACATCAAGGGGCACACCCCGGGCTCGATCGCGCTGCTCTACCGCGACCCCGCCGGCACCCCGCACCTCTTCACCGGTGACAGTCTCTTCCCCGGTGGCGTTGGTAACACCGACAAGGACCCGGAGCGTTTCGCCGCGCTGATCGACGACGTCGAGCACAAGCTGTTCGACCAGCTACCGGACGACACCTGGTTCTACCCGGGCCACGGCAAGGACAGCACCCTGGGCACCGAGCGCCCCGCCCTCCCCCAGTGGAAAGCAAGAGGCTGGTAACCCACCGACCAGATAAGAATCACCCGACGTCGACCGAAACCCACCAAAGATCAAGACCCACCGGCGGGCGCGGGCGGACGCCGCCCACGAGGGGGGCGGGGGCCCGCCGTGCCCGGCGGGAGGGGATCAAGCCTGACCGCCCGGAGCCGGGCACGGCGGGCCTCCGCCCCACCACCGCAACCACCGACAAGCCCTCAACCACCCAGAGCGAACAACCGCCGCCGCGCCCCCAGCAACACGACGGAAGCCAGCACCAACCCCACCCCCATCGTGATCAGCAGCGGGCTGGGCTCACCGGGCAGCAACCCGGCGAGGGACCGCGACGCGGTGCCCAGCGCGAGGTAGAGACCGGCCCAGGCGGCCGCGCCGAGCGTGGCGCAACCGAGGAATCGACGGTACGACATCCGCAGCCCACCGGCGGCCAGCGGAAGCAGCGCGTTGAACACGGGCAGGAACGGGGCGACGACCATCATCCGGCCGCCACCGCGACGCAGGATTCCCTCCGCCGCCGCCCAGCGCGTCTCGCCGATCCAGCCGCCGATCCGACTGTGTCGTAGCTGGTCGGCGTAGCGGCGGCCGACCAGGAAACTCAGCGACCAGCCGGCCAGGCAGCCGACCAGGACGGCGGCGAAGGTGGCCAGCCCGGTGGTCGGGCGGCCCACTCCGACGGCGGCGAGGATCGCCACGTCACCGGGGACCAGGACACCCAGCAGGGGTACGGCATCGAAGAGCATGACGAGCCCGAGCGCACCCATCAGCAGCAGAACGGGCAGTTCACCGATCTGGGCCAGCCATTGCGTCATGTCTCGTACGCTATGGCCGCCGCACCACTTCGGACATCCGGTTACAGCCCCCAGCTACCCCTGGGTTCCGTCTCGGGGTCACCCCTGAGGCGACGCCGGCCCTCAGACGGGTCGCAGCACCTGCACTCGGCGTAGTGACGAGTCGACCGAGGGTTCGGTGGTGGGCACCGGATAGTCGGCGAGCACCGTCAGTCGGTCCGCCGGCAGGTGACCCCGGCCGGGGTCACCGACCAACACCTCGGCGCCGGCGGCGGCGATCCGCTCCAGGAACGGCAGCATCCGGTCGGCCATCGCCCGGTCGTAGAAGACGTCCCCGGCGACGACGAGGTCGGCCTCCGCGTCGATGCTGTCGAGCAGGTCGTCCCCGACGGCGTCGACGGCGACCTGGTTGGCCCGGGCGTTGAGCGTGACGGCGGCGACGGCGTACGGGTCGATGTCGTTGGCGATCACCTGCGTGGCGCCGGCAAGTGCGGCCGCGATGGCGACCAGCCCCGACCCGGCGGCGAGGTCGAGCACCCGGCGACCGGCGGCCAGCTCCGGGTGGTCCAGGACGTGGCGGGCCAGTGCCTGACCTCCCGCCCAGACGGACGCCCAGTACGGCGCTGGCAGGGCGTGTCCTGCGGTGGCCTCCATCCGAGCCCACCAGACGATCGCGTCCTCGGCCAGGTGCAGCCGCACCTCGGGGACGAACGGGGTGGGGACCAGCCGGAGCCGGTCCAGGCCGGCCCCGGGAGCGTCGATTTCGCGCTCCAGCTCGGTCAGCGCGTTGGCTGCGGCACCCGTCATCGGCGCAAGCATGCCCCAGCGACGGGTGGTCGGGGCGGCTTTCACGTGCCGCCGCGCAGAGTTCACCCGAAGACCTACGGCACTTCGGCCAGCAGATTGGGGTTTTGCCCGTTACTGTCGAACAGGTACGGGCGATCATCGGCCAGAGGCCGAGGGTCAGCCGCTTTGAACAGGGAGAGATGCATGGCAACCGGCACGGTTAAGTGGTTCAACTCGGAAAAGGGCTTCGGCTTCATCGAGCAGGACGGTGGAGGGCCGGACGTGTTCGTCCACTACTCCGCCATCGCGACGAGCGGCTACCGGGAGCTCAACGAGGGCCAGAAGGTCGAGTTCGAGGTGACCCAGGGGCAGAAGGGTCCGCAGGCGGACAACGTCCGCCCGATGTAGCTCCGTGCCGGTGACGGCGGCCGGTCTCCGGCCGCCGTCGCAGCGCACTCAAGACGCCGCCGGGGCGGCGGGCAGGTCCCGCCGCCTCCGGATTGGCCCGATCAACAGAATCAACGGGGTGACCGCCTGCCAGGCGGTCATCACGAAGAGTGCTGTCCCAACGCCGTAACGCGTGCCGATCGCACCGGCCAGCACGGCCGCCAGCGGGATGGTGCCGTAGTTGAGCAGTTGCATGCTCACTGTGACCCGGCCGAGCAGGTGGTGCGGCGTGTAGGTCTGCCGGAAGGCACCCTTGACCACGTTGCCGATGGTCACGCCGAGGCCGATCAGCAGGCCACCGAGGGCCGGCCAGGTCAGCCCGATGCCGGGTGCCGCGAGCGGGATGAGCAGAGCCGGCGGGCCGGCGAGCGCCGCCCCGATCAGCAGGGCCCGCGCCGTGCCGCAGCGCCGGCCCACCCTGGTGGCCAGCAGCGCCCCGACGATCCCTCCGGCGCTCATCACCCCGACCAGCGCCCCGACCAGGCCGGGTTCGAGACGCACCTCGCGGACCAGGAAGACCACCAGGACGGCCTGGTAGCCGGTCAGCCCGAAGTTGCTGGCCGCGCCGAAGGCCGTCAGCACCCGCAGGTACGGGTCCCGGACGACGAAGCGCAGCCCTTCGGCGATGTCCTGACGCAGTGACCGGGATCGGCCCGTTCGGCGTACGCGTGGTTCACGTGTGCGGATCCGCACCAGGAGTACCGCCGAGGCGAGGAACGTGAGCGCGTCCAGCAACAGGGCGGCGACGGCACCGGTGAGCTGGGCGATCAGCCCGGCGAGCCCCGGCCCGACGACGTGGCTCACGGTGTAGGTCGCCTGGAGCTTCGCGTTGCCCTCGGGTAGTTGCTCGGGTCGCAGCAGCACCGGCAGGTACACCTGGTCGGCGGTTTCGAAGAAGACTCGCGCGGCGCCGGCGCTGAGGGCGACCACCAGCAGGTGCGCCACGGTGAGCCGGCCCAGCGCGGCGGCCAACGGCACGCTGAGGAAGGCCAACGCGCAGAACAGGTCGCACACCACCATCACCGATCGGCGTGGCAGCCGGTCCACCCACGCGCCGGCGGGCAGGCCGATCAGCAGCCACGGCAGCCAGGCCGCGGCGGTCAGCACCGCCACCTGGAAGGTGCTGGCGTCGAGGACGGCGACCGCGACCAGGGGCAGCGCGACGACGGTGACGTTGCTGCCGACGCTGCTCACGGCCTGGCCGGCCCAGAGCAGCCGGAAGTCCCGATGCCGCAGTAACCCGCCAGCCCGCCGGACGGGGGTCGGGCCGCTGCGGGTGGCGGTGGTCACGGTCGGGCCGGCACGCCGTGGACGAACACGAAGACCGGGCGTCGGTCGGCGTCGTCGTCGGGCAGGTCCCGGTCGGCCCAGCGCGCGAGGACGTCGATCATCTCGCGGCTCAGCTCGGCCAGCTCCCCGGGCGTGAGGCGCAGCCAGTGGTCGGTGGAGAACGGCGCGTCGTCCCAGGTGGCCTGTGTGGTCTCGTCGACGGCGTGCCACGCCCGGGCCAGGGCGACGTGCCGGTCGAGGTTGAGCGAGGTGGCGGCGTCGGCGACCGCCCGGGCGGCCGGGTCGGCGTCGAAGTCGGTGTTGGACCAGCGCAGTCCTCGGGTGACCAGCCGCCACCACCGCTCGCGTCGGTCCCGGGCCAGCTCGGGGGCCTCCGTGACCAGGTCCGCGGCGGCGAGGACCTTGAGGTGGTGGCTGACGTTCGCCGGTGCCTGGTCGGTGCGCTCGGCGAGCTGCCCGACGGTCGACGGCCCGTGCACCTTGAGCACGTCCATCAGCCGGCGGCGCAGCGGGTGGGCCATGGCGGCCAGCACCCGCGAGTCGGTGATCTGGCGTACGTCGGGGCTCTCCATGCCCTCACCATGGCATCCGCAACAACTGTTGCGCAACAGGCATTGCCCAACAGTTGTTGCGGGATCGAAGGGAGAGGGGCGACCCGGCGGCTACGGGCCGCCCCTCCGTTCAGGCGACCAGCCGGCGGGCCAGCTCGTCGGCGACCTGTTTGGCGATGGTGGGAGGGATCGCCGCGGCGATCTCCTCCGGCGTCAGCCCGGCCAGCACGCCCTCGACGATCGCCGCCTCGTCGGTGAAGTCCTTCCCGGCCAGTGCGTTGAGCGTGGTCTGCAGGGCGGTGAGCTGCTTCGTCATCGCCTGCAGGTTCCAGTTGCCGGTCACCGGGGCACCGGTGTCGTCCCGACCCTCCGCCATCCGGGTGTAGATCTGGCCGATCGGGTTTCGGCCGTCCAGCACGGTGAGGTTCGTGTAGACCGTGGCCAGCCAGTTGTGCTCTTCGGGGGTCATGTCGTCGTCCTCCAGGAGTCCGATGGAGCTGAGATAGCGGCGGAACAACGGCCGCTGGTCGCGACCGGCCTTGATGGCGTCGCGGAAGAAGCTGAAGTGGGTGTGCCAGCGGTGCGAACTGTCGCCGGTGCTGCGCTTGCCGAGGCGGTCCCACCGCTTCACTGTGCTGCCGTCGGGGCTGTAGATGATCTCGCGGATGTCCCGGGTGTCGGCCGCGTTCGCGGCGCACTGGGCCACGCACCAGACCGAGAAGCTGGCCATGGTGTGCGTACGGCCGCCGGAGCGGACCTCGAACTGGCCGACGTCCAGCGCCGCCGCGTCCAGGGTCAGTCCGGCCCGGTCCCGGGGTGACTCGACCACCGAGTAGTCGTTCGTGACCACCCGGTCGGATCCGCAGTGATAGCCGCCCCGATGGGCCGAGTCGCCGACGATGCCGACCTCCGCCGGGTCCAGGTCGTCAGGGCCGGGGGCGTTGTCGAGGTGAGTGAGAAGCAGGCTTCGGAGGGCCAACAGGTTAGCCGGGGCCCGGGTCATGGGGTCCCCCTCTCAACTGGGCGGGGACCGGGCGCGACGTCACACCGTGTACGCGGTGCTGGGCTTTGGGCGAGCCCGGTCTGCTGGTGCACGGCGCCGGGCGTTGACTCAACCATAGCCCGCAACTCCGGTGAATGCCCAGCTCAGACGGACTCTGTTCAGATTGGAGGTTGCGAAGTGGCAGAGTGGACGGTCGGCAACAGCAGCGCCGAGGGATGCGCTGGGTCGTGCAGAACCTGCCGCCAGCCGGCACGCAGCGTCACCGCCGTACCGAGGGGTTCACCGGTGCCGGGGTTGCGCGCCCAGCGAGGATGGGCGCCACCGGCGACCTGCACCCGCAGTCGGTGTCCGGCGGCGAACCGGTACGCGGTCGGCCAGAGCTTCACCGGCACCCGCAGCACGCCGTCGGGGTCGGTCGGAAAGCGCTCGGGCGTGACCCGCACCAGCCCGTCGCACACGTTCCACGAGCGACCGCGACGGTCCACGTCGCACAGTCGAACGAAGACGTCCAGGTGCGGCAGCTCGCTGCGGACGTGGATCTCGGCACGTACCGGGCCGATCACCTCGACCGGGCCGGTCAGCGGGGCGCTGGTGTAGGTGAGCACGTCGGGGCGGGCCTCGACGTGCCGATTGTCCACCGGGCCGGCCCGCTGGGCGACGAGCAGCGGGCCACCCGCCGACGGGGTCGGGTCGGCCGGGTCGTACCGGAACTCGTCCGCCGCCGACGCGACCGGCGGGCGCGCCGCCAGCTCACCACCCGGATGCAGGTGCCACGCGGTCTCCACCGCCGGGGGCGGCCAGTCCGGCAGGTCCCGCCAGCCGCCGCCGGCACCGACCACGTACAGCCGTACCGGGGCGCAGCCGTGGCGTTGTGGGCATCGGCCCGCCGGCTGCCCGGCCGTGAGGTGCTCGTCGAGCCAGGCCAACCCCTCGCGCAGGGCAGCCACGAACAGGCCTGGGCTGCCGTGCGTCCACGGGCCGATCACCAGGCGCGGCTGCGCTCCGGTGGCGCGCAGGGTGGCGTAATCGTCGAGCTGGGCGGGCAGGAAGATGTCGTGCCAGCCGGTGACCATGGCCACCGGTGCCCGCACCCGGGCCACCCGGTCGGCGAAGACCCGGGTCCGCCAGTAGACGGCTTCCGGGTCGTGGTGGCGCAGCCACTCCTGGAAGAACGGGATGGTCACGCCGGTGGCCACCCGGTCGGCGTCCACCAGCGGCAGGTGCCGCAGCGCGGCGGCGAGCCGGGGTTGCCCACGCTTGAGCTCCCACTGCCGGGCCGGCCACGGCACGGTCTGCGCGTGCAGCAGCTCCGCCCAGGTCAGCACCGTGTCCAGGGCGAAGGACTCCCCCGCGTACGTCGAATCCCGGGTGGCCGATGCGGTCACCACGGCGACCATCGCGCGCAGGTCCTCGTCGGCGTCGGCGGCCAGTGCCCACTGCGCGAAGCCCTGGTAGCTGACCCCGAACATGCCCAGCTGACCGGCCCACCAGGGTTGCCGGCGCAGCCAGTCCAGGGTGTCCACTCCGTCGTCGCGCTCGTGGACGAGCGGGGCGAACGTGCCGCCGGAGCCGTCGGTGCCCCGGCAGGACTGGATCACCGCGTGCCGACCCCGTGCGGCGAGCAGCCGGCCGAGCAGCCGCAGCGGTCCACCCCGCCCGTACGGGGTGCGGATCAGCACGGTCGGCGCGTCCCGGGCTGCCGGGGCGTAGTGGTCGGTGCGCAGCACCACCCCGTCGCGGACCCGGACCGGGATGTCGCGGGTGACACGCACCGGACCGGGACGGGTCGGTGGCAGCCGGAGCGCGGCGGCGGCGAGGCGGGCGACGAGCCGGTGCGGCACCGGTCAGCCCGTCGGGAAGTGGGGCGGCTCGGGACGGGCGGCGCGTACCGCGTCCCGGTGGTCTCGCAGCGACTCGCCCATCTCCGCCATGAACCGGTGCACGATCTCCAGCTCGTCGTCGCCGAAGCGGTCCATCACCGTGTCGGTACGCGCGCCCAGGGGCTGGAAGAACTCCATGGCCAGGGCGGCGCCCTGGTCGGCGTAGTGCAGCAGCACCTTGCGCCGGTCGACGGTGTCCCGGTCGCGGCGGATGTGACCGGCCCGCTCAAGCCGGTCGATCAGGGCGGTGACCGAGCCGGAGGAGAGGTTGAGTTGCGCACCGAGGCGGCCGGGGGTGATCGGCTCACCGTGCAGTTCGGCGTCCATCACGGCGATCAACGCCTGCAGGTCGGTCGGGTTGAGCCCGTGCAGGTTGGCGAAGGCGTGACCGACCTGCTGGGCGTCCGCCGCGTACCGCCGGAGGTTGTTGGTGATCTCCGCGACCAACTGCTCGCGGCGCGTGTCGCGCCGCCGGTACATGCCGTGAGTCGCCACCTCGCGTCGCTTCCCCCGTCGTCGGTCCCGGGTTGCAGCATAGAACAGCCGCCGATAATCTCGATTGTCGAGATACTCGACTTCCGAAGGACCCCGAGGTCACCCTGATGTCTGTGTTCACCAGAGTCGCCCGAGGCCGGTTGGCCGCCTGGCTCACCGTCGCCGCGGCGATCGTCGTCGCCGCGATCGTCTTCGGGACACCCCAGCCGGACAACCCCGCGCCGGTCTCGGCCACCGGCCTGTCCGCCCAGTGGCAGTCGACCCAGGTGCAGCGCCTACAGGCCCAGCTGCCCTCCGACGACGTGCAGCCGGCCATCGTGGTGGTCAGCCGCGGCGACGGCGGCGCGCTGAGCGAGGCCGACCGGGCCGGCGTCGCCGCCCGCGCCGGCGACCTGCGCGGCTTCGCGGCGGGCGGGCAGGTCAGCCCCGCCCAGGTCTCCCCGGACGGCACGGTCGCCCTGGTCGTCGTGCCGGTCGACACCGCCGGCGGGCAGGAGGCCGTCACCGAGACGGTGAGCGGGCTGCGCACCGCGCTGGCGGATCTGCCCGACGGCCTGACCGCTGACGTGACCGGTTCCCCCGCCTTCACGGCCGACCTCTCGTCGGTGTTCGACGGTGCCGACATCACCCTGCTCGCGGTGACCGCCGCCGTCGTGGCGGTGCTGCTGCTGATCACCTACCGCAGCCCGTTCCTGTGGATCGTGCCGCTGGTCGTGGTCGCGGCGACCGAGCAGATCACCCTGCGCGCGGTGGACACCATCGTGCCGGCCGTCGGCATCAACCTCCAGCAGGGCCAGGTCACCGGCATCGCCAGCGTGCTGGTCTTCGGTGCCGCCACCGACTACGCCCTGCTGCTCATCGCCCGGTACCGGGAGGAGCTGCGGCGTGCGGAGGACCGCTTCGCGGCGATGCGCGCCGCGCTGCGCCGCACCGCCGAACCCATCCTGGCCAGCGGCGGCACCGTGGTGCTCGGCGTCCTCACCCTGCTGCTCAGCGAGCAGGAGACCAACCGGGCACTGGCGGTGGCCTGCGCCACCGGTGTGGTCTTCGCCATGCTCTCGGCCCTGTTCGTGCTCCCCGCCGTCCTGGTGCTGTTCGGCAGGGGCCTGTTCTGGCCGTTCGTCCCCCGCGTCGGCGGCCCGGCCCGGGAGGGTCGGCCCTGGGGCCGGCTCGGCGCCGCCGTGGAGCGCCGCCCGGTGGTGGTCGCCGTGCTGGCGACCCTGCTGCTCGGCGGTCTGGCCCTGGGTGGCCTCGGGATCCGCACCGGCCTGTCCGAGACCGAGCAGTTCCGGGCCCAACCCGAGGCGGTGACCGGCGCACAGACGCTGGCCCGGTCGTTCCCCGCCGGCAGCACCCAGCCGGTGGCCGTGCTCACCACCCCGGCGGCGGTGCGGGCGGTCACCGACGCCGCCACCGCCGTGCCCGGCGTCGCCTCGGCGCGCACCGGCGACGCCGGCGAGGCCGTGGCCCAGGTCGACGTGGTCCTGGACGCCGAGCCCGGCACCACCGCCTCGGACCGCGCGATCGAGGCGCTGCGCGAGGCGGTGGCCGCCGTTCCCGGCTCCGCTCCCCCGGCCGCCGCCGGCGCGGACGCGCCCTCCGGGGCGATCGTCGGCGGCTCCGTGGCCGCCACGTACGACTCCGACGAGGCCAACGACCGCGACCTGCGACTGATCCTGCCGATCATCCTGCTGCTGGTCGGCGCGGTGCTCGTGCTCCTGCTACGCGGGCTGCTCGCACCGTTGCTGCTGGTGCTCACCGTGATCGCGTCGTTCTTCGCCAGCCTCGGCGCGGCGTGGCTGCTCTTCGACCACGTGTTGGACTTCCCGGCGCTCGACAGCGGCGTGCTGCTGCTCGCCTTCGTGTTCCTCGTGGCGCTCGGCGTGGACTACAACATCTTCCTGGTCACCCGGGCTCGGGAGGACGCCCGCAGCGTGGGCACCCGCGAGGGCATGCTCTCCGCCCTGCGGGTCACCGGCGGCGTGATCACCAGTGCCGGAGTGCTGCTCGCCGCGGTGTTCGCCGTGCTCGGCGTGCTGCCACTGATCACCCTGACCCAGATCGGCATCATCGTCTGCATCGGCGTCCTACTGGACACCCTGCTGGTCCGCACGGTCGTGGTGCCGGCGCTGGCGTTCCTGCTCGGTGAGCGCTTCTGGTGGCCCGGCCGGATCACCCGCGACCCCGTGCCGGCCACCCCGGCGTCGCCGGAGCCGGTCGCCGCCCGCGACTGACCGACAGGTGCGACGGGGGCCGTGGCGGTGTCGCCACGGCCCCCGTCGACGTCAGTAGTCCAGGCAGACGCACTCGGACATCAGCGCGCGCACGTTGCGCACGTACGACGGGTTGGGGATGGCCAGCGGCTTCCCCTCCTGCGCCACCGCCCCGTGCCCGAAGTTGTACGCGGAGATCACCGCGTTGAGCAGGCAGGAATTCAGCTCGGCGGTGCACAGCGCCGGGTCGAGACGGAAGTCGGACTCGAAGTACATGTCGCCGATGTACTTCGTCGTCCAGGCCAGGTAGGTCGCGCCCAGGTAGGCGTTGTCCCGGTAGGCGTCGATCTCGTAGCTCTTCTCGAACCGCTGGTTCATCCAGGTCGCGGTGCCCGGCATCACCTGCATCAGACCGACGCCGCCGTCGCAGGCGTAGATGTTGGACTGCCAGCCGCTCTCCTGCCAGGCGGTGGCCTTGAGCAGGTTGAGCGGGATCTTGATGTCCGGCGCGGAGGACGGCCAATAGGTGCGGCCGGCCGCGTCGGTCAGCGCCGCCTTCACCTCGGCCCGGGTCGCCTGGGTGCCCTTGTAGCTCGGCTTGCAGGAGCTCGGCGCCGGCTTCGGCGGCGCCGGCGGGACCTGCGTCTCGGTGGGCGGCTTCGCCACCGCCAGGGGCTTCGTCGCGGCGCCGGTCGGCTTCTTCGTGGGCTTCTTCGTCGGCGTCGGGGTCGCGCTGCGACTCGGCGCGGCGCCCATCGACTCCACCGCGCTCGCCGACGGGCTCGGCTCCCCGGCGGCCTCGTCGGAGGGGGTGTCGGTCGGCGCGTCGGTGACCGCCACCGGCGCGGCCACACCCTGCGGGGTCTCCCCCTTGGCGGCGCAGCCGACAAGCGTGCCCGCCAACAGGAACCCGGCGAGCGCCGCGGCGCCCAGCCGACCGGTCCGTCGAATCATGCCGTTGCCTCCCCGTGATCGTCGCCGCACCCTAGCAAGGTTCCACCGGGCTACGGTGCCCCTGCGACGACGGCCGGGTCGGGTCCACCGGCTGCTCCAGATCCCCCACCGCCCGGTCCCGGGTGGCCCACGCCACCATGAACACCACCGTCCAGAGCACCCCGAGCAGCACCGCCGCGGCGGTCCCGCTCGCCGTGTCCAGACCCAGGTAGAGCCGCGCGCCACCGATCCCGAGCACCCCCGCGGCGGCGGTCGTCCACGCGGCCACCGCGACCGGCCACCGGGTGCCCCGGGACACCAGCCAGGCCAGGGTGCAGAAGCTCGCCGCGACCACGGCGTTCTGGGTCGGTAACGGTGCCGACCCGCCGCCCTGCGGCCCGGTCAGCTCGGCCACCACGGCCAGCACCACCAGCGGCACGAACGCGCCCACCGTGCCGACCACGCTGAGCAGGTCGGTCCGCCAGGGCCGGCTACGCCACGCCAGCACCGCCGCCACCAGCGCCACCAGCAGGATCAACACCGACCCTCGTACCACCGACACCAGGACCGTCGTGACGTCGGCGGCATCCGGGGTACGCCGGGCGGCGAACCACCCCGCGATGGCGCCGTCCAGCGCGGCCAGGCCACTGTTGCGCACCGCCACGGCGAGCAGGCCGGCGATGGCGAGCCCGGCGACGAAGAGCAGCAGGAGCCCGGCGGCCAGGTTGAGCAGCAGCGTCCACGCCGGCCCGATCCGCACGGCCACCAGGAAGAACAGCACCCCGTAGCGCGCCGTGAGCCAGCGCACCGGGGGTAACGCGCCGGCCCGGGACAGCAACGCGCGAACCGGGTCGGGGTTGCGACCCAGCCACCGGCCGGCGAGCACCACGGCCAACAGGCCGGCCAGCAGCACCAGCGCCGCGCCGGTGGCCCGACCGAGCAGCCGGGAGACCGTGTCGTACGACTCACCGGCGAGGTGACCGAGCAGGACCGAACCACCCACCCAGGTCACCACCCCGGCCAGGTTCCACAGCACGAACCGCCGGTACGGCATGCCGGCCGCACCGGCCAGCCGGGGCACCAGGGTGCGGGCGAAGGCCACCCAGCGGGCCGCGAACACCCCCCGCCCCCCGAGCCGGGCGAGCATGGCGTCGGCCCGGCCCCACCGCTCGGGCCCGACCCGGTGACCCAGCCCGGCACGCAGCCGGGGGCCGTATCGCCGTCCGGCGCGGAAGGCCAGCCCGTCCCCGGCGACCGCCGCGACGATCATCGCGAGCAACGCCGGCCCGAGCCGCAAGGTACCGTTGTAGGTGAGGAAGCCGACGAGCAGCAGGGTAGCCTCACCCGGCACGAGCAGGCCGAAGATCACCGCGGTCTCGCCCGCCACGATCAGCGCGGCGACCAGGTAGATCCACAGGGTGGGCAGACTCTGCACCCAGGTCAGCAGGTCGTGCACTCAGGCCCCCGGGACACGGGAGCCAGCATGCCAGCCGGGAGAACCACCGGCACAGCAGTTTCACCATAGATCAGGGGCACCTGGGGGTGACCCCGACGCGGCCTGCGCGAGCGCAGGCGGAAGGATAGAGGGTATGCAGCTTCGCACCGACCTCCGCAACGTCGCCATCATCGCTCACGTCGACCACGGCAAGACCACCCTGGTCGACGCCATGTTGCGGCAGGCCGGGGCGTACGGCGCCCGGGGCGAGAACACCGAACGGGTGATGGACTCGGGTGACCTGGAGCGGGAAAAGGGCATCACGATCCTCGCCAAGAACACCGGCGTGCGCTACCTGCCGGCGGACGGCTCCGACCCGGTCACCATCAACATCATCGACACCCCCGGCCACGCCGACTTCGGTGGCGAGGTGGAGCGCGGCCTCACCATGGTCGACGGCGTCGTGCTGCTCGTCGACGCCAGCGAGGGCCCGCTGCCGCAGACCCGCTTCGTGCTCCGCAAGGCGCTGCGGGCCCGGATGCCGATCATCCTGGTGATCAACAAGGTGGACCGGCCCGACGCCCGGATCAAGGAGGTCGTGGACGACACCTACGAGCTCTTCCTCGACCTGGACGCCGACGAGGAGCAGATCGACTTCCCGATCGTCTACGCCTGCGCGCGCGACGGCATCGCCTCGCTGACCCAGCCGGCCGACGGCTCGGTGCCCGACGACAGCACCTC
This sequence comes from Micromonospora sp. B9E7, assembly GCF_039871815.1. NCBI lineage: Bacteria > Bacillati > Actinomycetota > Actinomycetes > Micromonosporales > Micromonosporaceae > Micromonospora > Micromonospora sp. B9E7. The sequence goes on along the minus strand of NZ_JBDPLX010000023.1, from coordinate 51,893 downwards.
CCTCGAACCACTGTTCCGCACCCTGCTGGACACCATCCCGGCACCCGCGTACGAGGACGGCGCCCCGCTGCAGGCGCACGTAACCAACCTCGACGCCTCGCCGTTCCTCGGCCGGCTGGCGCTGTGCCGGGTCCGCCAGGGCACCATCAACAAGGGTCAGACGGTGGCCTGGTGCCGCACCGACGGCAGCACCCAGCGGGTCCGCATCTCCGAGATGCTGATGACCGAGGGCCTGGAGCGCAAGCCGGCCGAGACCGCCGGCCCGGGCGACATCATCGCCGTCGCCGGCATCCCGGAGATCATGATCGGTGAGACCCTCGCGGACGTCGAGAACCCGGTCGCGCTGCCGCTGATCACCGTCGACGAGCCGGCCATCTCGATGACCATCGGCACCAACACCTCGCCGCTGGTCGGCCGGGTCAAGGGCTCCAAGGTCACCGCGCGGATGGTCAAGGACCGGCTCGACAAGGAGCTGATCGGCAACGTGTCGCTGCGGGTCCTGCCCACCGAGCGGCCGGACGCCTGGGAGGTGCAGGGCCGCGGCGAGCTGGCGCTGGCCATCCTGGTCGAGCAGATGCGCCGGGAGAGCTACGAGCTGACCGTCGGCAAGCCGCAGGTGGTCACCAAGGAGATCGACGGCAAGACCTGCGAGCCGGTCGAGCGGCTGACCATCGACGCCCCGGAGGAGTACCTGGGCGCGATCACCCAGCTCCTCGCCACCCGCAAGGGCCGGATGGAGCAGCTGGTCAACCACGGCACCGGCTGGATCCGGATGGAGTGGCTGGTCCCGGCGCGCGGCCTGATCGGCTTCCGCACCGAGTTCCTCACCGACACCCGGGGCACCGGCATCCTGCACCACGTCTTCGAGTCGTACGAGCCGTGGTTCGGCGAGCTGCGCACCCGCAACAACGGCTCGCTGGTCGCCGACCGGGCCGGCGCGGTCACCGCCTTCGCGATGATCAACCTGCAGGAGCGCGGTCAGCTCTTCGTCGACCCGACCACCGAGGTGTACGAGGGCATGATCGTCGGCGAGAATTCCCGCTCCGACGACATGGACGTCAACATCACCAAGGAGAAGAAGCTCACCAACATGCGGGCGTCGACCTCCGACGAGACCGAGAAGCTGATCCCGCCGCGCAAGCTCTCGCTGGAGCAGGCACTGGAGTTCTGCCGCGAGGACGAGTGCGTCGAGGTCACCCCGACCGCGGTGCGCATCCGCAAGGTGGTGCTCGACCAGCAGCAGCGGGGCCGCGCCGCCGCCCGCCGCAAGCACGCCGGCTGACCCCACCGGCACCCGGCACCGGGCGCGTCGGCCGCTTGCGGCCGGCGCGCCCGTCTGCTTACCCCCGACGGGCACCCGAGCCCGCCCACCCGTGATCCGCTACGGTCACCGGCATGACCTGGGACGATCTCGACGCCCACCTGGACCAGGTGCCCGGCACCGTCTCGGCGTACGTGGGCCGACTCGACGCGCCGCCGACCTGGACCCGCCACCCGGACGCCGCCCACTACGCCGCGAGCACCATGAAGGTGGCGGTGCTCGCCGCGCTGCACCGCGCCGCCGAAGCCGGCGACCTGGACCTGGACGCCCCGGTTCCGGTGGTCAACGAGTTCGACTCCGCCCAACCCGGAACGCCCCGCTTCTCCTGCGCACAGCCCTACGACAACGACGACGCGGTCTGGGACCGCCTGGGCGGGACGGCACCGCTGCGGTGGCTGGCCGACCGGATGATCGTGCGCTCCAGCAACCTGGCCACCAACCTGGTCATCGGGCACGTCGGGCTGCCCGCACTGGCCGAGGTGTGGGCGTCGACCGGTGCCCGCAACAGCGTGACGGGTCGCGGCATCGAGGACTTCGCCGCCCGCGAGGCCGGCATCACCAACACGGTCACCGCCGCCGACCTGGCCGCGCTGCTCGGCGCGCTCGCCTCCGGCGCCAGCACCCCCGGCCCACTCGCCTCGCCCGCCGCGTGCACCGCCATGCTGGACGTCCTGTTCGCCCAGGAGCATCGCGAGGACCTGGCCGCCGGTCTGCCCGAGGGCACCCGCATCGCGCACAAGAACGGCTGGGTACGCGGAGTCCGGCACGGCGCCGGCGTGGTGCTGCCCGACGACGCCCCGCCGTACCTGATCGCCGTCTGCACCACCACGGACCCGGACGACGGGGTCGAGGACGACGCCTGCCAGCTGATCGCGGACATCTCCGCGCGCGTCTGGGCCGCCCGCCACCGGCTCTGACCCGCGACCCGCCGAGCCCGGCTACGCTCTCCGCACCCCACCCCGGAGCCGCCGATGCCTCGCAGTCGCTTCGTCCTGGTCCTCTTCCTCGTCGTGACGGCGGTCAACCTGCTGGCCGTCGCCGCCGGCGGCGGCCTGGCCTTCCTGCTGACCAAACCGCTGCTGATGCCGCTGCTCGCCGGGTACCTCTGGTGGGCCGCCGCCGAACGCGCGGCCCGGCCGGACCGGCTGATGCTCACGGCACTGGCCTTCGCCACCGGCGGCGACGTGGCCCTGATGATCGACGGCACCGGCTGGTTCCTCGCCGGCATGGCCTGCTTCCTCGGCACGCACCTCTGCTACGTCGCCGCGTTCACCCGGCACGGCATCGCGACCGCGCTGCGTCGTCCGCCGCTGATCGCGGTCCCACTGGGCTACGCGGTGCTGACCGTCGTCGCGCTGACCTGGATGTGGGAAGGGCTCACCGACGCCGGACTGGCCGTGCCGGTGGCCGTCTACGCGCTCGCGCTGGCCGCGATGGCCAGCACCGCCGCCACCCAGGGCTGGCGGGTCGGGCTCGGCGCCGCGCTGTTCCTCGGCTCGGACCTGTTGATCGCCGCCGGGGTGGCCGGCGTGGCCCAGCCACCTGGCGAACCGGTGCTGGTGATGGCCACCTACGCGGCCGGTCAGGCGCTGATCGTCCTCGGCCGGGCCGCCCGCGTCGGCACACCGCCGGGCGCTCCGGTCACTCCAGCAGTCGCGCCCGCAGCGCCCTGACGTCGCCGTCGGTCAGCCCCAACCCGTCCCGCAGGTACGCGTCGAACGAGCCGTGCACCCGACGTACCTCGTCGTAACCGGCGTCGAGGTACTCGGCGCGGACCTCCAACACCGGCAACACCGCGTCGACGTCCAGGTCGGGCTGCCGCCGTCGCATCGCCTCGACGATCACCGCGCGCAGGCTGTCGGTCAGCTCGTTGTTGCGCAGGTAGTCGGCGCGGATCGCCGCCTCGTCCACTCCGAGCGCCGTCAACAGGATGACGGTCAGCCAACCGGTGCGATCCTTGCCGGCGGAGCAGTGGTAGACCATCGGCAGGTTCTCCGGCTGGGCGGCCAGCCGGACCGCCTCGGCGAAGCCGGCCCGGGCCGACTCCCCGGTGACGAACCACCGGTAGATGGCCGCCATCGCCCCCGCCGTCCCCTGCCGGGCCAGCTCCGCGTACGCGTCCAGGTCGTGGCCGAGCAGCACCGCCGAGACGTACGTGAACACGGGGTGCTCCGGGTCGTGCACCGGCAGGCACACCACCCGTGGCTCACCGGCGAGCCGGTCCGCGGGGGCGACCGCGATCTCCGAACCGTCCCGGAGGTCGACGACGCACGCCGGCCCCAGCTTCGCGAGCACCGGCAGGTCCTCGTCGGTGAGCCGACCCAACGCGGGAGTACGGATCAACTGCCCCACCCGGACCCGCCGCCCGTCCGCGCCGACGAGCCCGCCCAGCTCGCGCGCGTTCGGTGCGCCCACCAGCTCCCAGCCCTGCCCGGTCATCCGGTCTCCCCTCCCGCGGTGCGCCTGCGTATAGGGTGCCGCACATGACGATCTCGGAGGTACGCACCCACCGGGTTTCCGCCCCCTTACACACCCCGTTCGTCACCGCGCTGCGTCGGGCCACCACAGTGGACACGCTGGTCGTGGAACTGGTCGACTCCGACGGCCGGTCCGGCTTCGGCGAGGCGCCCCAGGTCTGGCAGGTCACCGGCGCGTCGGTCGCCGGCGCGGGAGCCTGCGTCCGCGAGATGCTCGGCCCGCAGCTGATCGGTCGTGACCCGGACGACCTGGTGACCCGCTGCGCCGAGGTGCAGCGCGCCGTGGCCGGCAACGAGTCGGCGAAGGCAGCGGTGGACGTCGCGCTGCACGACCTCGCCGCCCGGCGACTGGGCGTACCCCTGGTGCGGTTGCTCGGGGGCACCACGCTGCGGGTGCCGACGGACGTCACGCTGGCGGCGGGCGACGCGGTGGACCTGGCGGCGGCGGCCCGGCAGCGGCAGGCCGACGGGTTCGGCGTGCTCAAGCTGAAGGTCGGCACCGACGCGAGCGGCGACGTGGACCGGGTGCGGGCCGTCCGCGCGGCGGTCGGGCCGGGGATCCGGATCCGGCTGGACGCCAACCAGGGTTGGACACCCCGGGAGGCGGTCCGGGTGATTCGGGGCATCGAGGACTCCGGGCTCGACGTGGAGTTGGTCGAGCAGCCGGTGGCCCGCTGGGACCTGGACGGGCTGGCCTGGGTCAGCGACCGGGTGTCCGTGCCGATCCTGGCCGACGAGGCGGTCTTCGGGGTCCGTGACCTGGTGGAGGTGATCCGCCGTCGGGCCGCCGACCTGGTCAACGTCAAGTTGGCCAAGTGTGGCGGGCTGCACCCGGCGCGGACCATCCTCGACCTGGCCACCGCCCACGGTCTCGGCACGGTGGTCGGCTCGATGATGGAGAGTCAGGTCGGCATCGGGGCGGCGGCGAGCCTGGTCGCCGCGTACGGCACCACAGCCGTCCCCGACCTGGACGCCGCCTGGTGGCTGGCCTGGTCGCCGGTGCAGGGTGGCATCCGGTACGAAGGGGCGACCGTGGTGCTGCCGAACGCCCCCGGCCTGGGCATCTCCGGCCTTGCTGAAGCAAAGGTGCAGACACGTGGTTGATGATCGTTGGTTTCTTTCATAGGGTTTCTCCTGGACGGCCGACACGATCTGGGGGTTGACGTGGAGCTGCAACCGGGCCGCGAGGCGGTCATCCGGGTCGCGGTGGCGACGCTGTGGACCTCCCCCGAGGCGGTCCGCCCGGTCGACCGCCCGGCACTGACCGCCCGCGCCGACATCCTGGCCTGGGTCGCCGGGATGAACACCGACCAGCAGGTCGGCGACTGCGTGCTGAGCCAACTCCTGCTCGGTGAGCGGGTCCTCGTCAGCGAGCTACGGCCGGACGGCTGGGCCCGGGTCGTCGCCGTCGAGCAGCCCGCCGCCAAGCTCGACCCGCGCGGCTACCCGGGATGGCTCCCCGTCGAGCAACTGACCCCCGTCGACCCGACCGCCGCCGGCACCGAACCGCCGCTGGTCGTGGACACCACGGTCACCGGGCTGCACGCCGCCCCGGGCGGTCCGGTGGTGCTGCCCGGCGTCGTCGTCGGCACCCGCCTCGTCCCGGCCGGCCCCGCACGCGACGACTGGCGGCCGGTACACGTCCCTGGCCAGGCCACGCCGCTCTGGCTGCCCGACGACCACCTCGTCGTGACCTCTGCCGCCGCGCCGACCCCCGCGGAGGCGCTCGCGGTGGCGCAGCGGCTGCTGGACGTGATCTACATCTGGGGTGGCCTCTCCGCGCACGGCATCGACTGCTCCGGGCTCGTGCACCTGGCCTGGCGGCGGCTCGGGGTGCTGCTACCCCGTGACGCCGACGACCAGGCCGCCGCCACCACCCCGCTGACGTTGGGCGCGGAACGCCCCGGCGACCTCTACTTCTTCGCCCGCCCCGGAAGCAAGATCCATCACATCGGCATCGTCACCGCCACGCCGGGCAACGGCGGCGAGCGGCGGATGCTGCACGCCTGCTACCGACGCCGGCGGGTCATCGAGGAGCCACTACCGGCCGACCGGACCGCCACCCTGGTGTGCGCGCACCGGGTCTGACCGGCCGGGCGCGTGTCCGCACCCGGCCGGTGACCGGTCAGCGTCGGGCGTCGACCAACTCACGGCGTCGGTCCCGCGAGGACTTGATCAGGCTTGCGGCCGTGGCGATGCCCAGGGTGCCGATGATGACCAGCAGCGACAGCCAGATCGGGATGTGCGGCGCCCAACCGACGTGCTCGCCACCGTTGACGAACGGCAGGTTGTTGTCGGCCAACGCCTCCAGCACCAGCTTGACCCCGATGAAGCCGAGCACGACGGCCAGGCCGTAGCTCAGGTAGATCAACCGGTCGAGCAGGCCGCCGAGCAGGAAGTAGAGCTGCCGGAGGCCCATCAGCGCGAAGACGTTCGCGGTGAAGACCAGGTACGGCTCCTGGGTGATGCCGAAGATCGCCGGGATCGAGTCCAGGGCGAAGATCAGGTCGGTGGTGCCGATCGCGATCATCACGATCAGCATCGGGGTGAACAGCCGCTTGCCAGCCACATGGGTGGTGAGCTTCGCGCCGTCGTAGTCCTTCGAGATCGGCAGCGCCTTGCGGCTCCACCGGATCAGCACGTTCTCCGAGAACTCGTCCTCGTCCGGCTCACCCTGCCGGGCCAGGTTCACCGCGGTGTAGATCAGGAACGCGCCGAAGATGTAGAAGACCCAGGAGAACTGCGTGATCAGCGCCGCACCGGCGGCGATGAACCCACCGCGCATCACCAGTGCCAGCACGATGCCGACGAGCAGGACCTTCTGCTGGTACTGCCGGGGCACCCCGAAGCGGGCCATGATGATCACGAAGACGAAGAGGTTGTCCACCGAGAGGCTGTACTCGGTGAGCCAACCGGTGTAGAACTGCCCGGCCGCGCTGGCCCCGGAGGTCAACCAGACCCCGGCGCCGAAGAGCAGGGCGAGACCGACGTAGAAGCCGACCCAGAGGCTCGACTCCCGCACACTCGGCTCGTGCGGGCGCCGACCAATGATCAACAGGTCGACGAGCAGGACCGCAGTCAGCGCGACAAGCGTCCCCGCCCACACCAATCCGGACACGTCCAACGTTCATTCCTCCGGCAGACACGCGGCGTCGGGCACACCGTACGCCCCCGGAGGGGCCGGTGTACCGCTGTCGCTCACTCTGGTGACTGTCGGAGGTCTCTTCCGCCGCCACCCGTGACCGGAAGGCGACCTACGGGGCCGGGTCGGGTCGCCGTGGTTCCGACGATCGACCGTGCTGACGACTCCGTTGCGGGGGAATACTCCCCTCCTCGGTGACCATTGTTGCCCACCACACGCCGTAATCACACCCCGGGCGGTGGGTGGCGCCGGACACGCGGCACACCCCGTATGTGTCCTAGGAGGCTAGTGCAGTTCGGGTGCGGCTATCGGGTCGGCGAGCGACCAGCCGGCGGCGAGCAGGTCGTCGCAGGCCCGCACCGCCCGCGCCAGCCGCTCGGCGTGCGTCCCGGCCAGCTCCACCACGGGAACCCCGCACCCCGCCAACTCGGTACGGAACCGCTCGGTCATCCAGGCCCGCAGATGCTCGCCGTCGCGGAGCCCGTCGTCGGTGAAGGGCACCCCCAGGTGGTCCGTGAGCAGATACAACGCCGGCCGGCGGGCCGCCGCCCGGACCTCCGGCGACGCGCTGCCCAGGTAACGCTCCTCCCACACCGCCGTGGCCCGCGCGTCGGTGTCGCAGATCAGCAGCGGGGCGCTCGTCCGGGCCGCCGCGTCCTCGGCGGCCTGCTGCTCGCGGACCACCGTGCGGAAGTCGTCCCGGTCCCAGGTGACGTCGAAGACGCTCGCCTGCGGGGCGCGCTCCCGCAACCGGGCCAGCTTGCGGGCGGTCAACTCCCGCCCGAACTCCGGCACCCAGGGCGTGCCGTAGTGCGCCGCGAGCGCCTCGGCCATCGTGGTGGTGCCGGTCGACTCGGCGCCGACCACCACCACCCGCCGAACGAACCAGGCCCGCACCGGCGGGCTCAACCACCGCCAGTGACCCGCTGGGTCCGCGCGGACGGCCGTGCCGGACACCGGCACGGTCCGCCGATCCGGATCCACCGACACGGGTACGGCGTCGAAGCGCCGAGCCAACTCGACGCCGTACGCCTCCGAGGAGAACACCGCGTCCACCCGCCGCGAACCGACCGCCGCCCGGAACACCGCACAGTGCGCGTCCCAGACGGCCGGGTCGTCGTAGTCGACGGGGTGGTCGTCGTACCGCCCGACGAAGCGGACCCACGGCGTGTCCGCGTGCGCCTCCCGCAGCCAGTCCAGTCGCAACGGGAGCGGGATGGACTCCCGACGCGAGGGCGCCACGACGACGGTGACCTCCGCGCAGCGGGCGGCGGCGGCCCCGATCAGCGCGTGGTGCCCGGCGTGCGGCGGGTAGAACTTGCCCACCACCATCCCGTGCCCGAACTCGGGGGCCAGCGCCGGCTGGCCGGGCATCGGGGCACGGCGCGGTGCCTGCGGGCCGCTCACGCGATGACCGGTGTCGGGCCGGGCGGAACCGGGGTCGGCGGGTCGACCCGACGCAGGTCCGCCCGCCAGGCCCGCAGACCGAGCACGCACAGGGCGAGGAAGACCAGGTAGAGGACGGCAGTCAGGTGCAGCCCCTTGTACGCGTACAACGGGATGTAGATCAGGTCGGCGGCGATCCACAGCCACCAGCTCTCCACCCGCTTGCGGGTCTGCCCGTAGGTGGCCAGCAGGGACAGCGCGGTGGTCAACGCGTCCGGCAGCGGCACGGTCGAGTCGGTGGCCCGGTCCAGCAGGACCCACAGACCGGCGGTGAGCAGCGCGCCGACGACGGCCAGCGCCAGCCACTCCCCCCGCCCGGTACGGCTCACCGTGAGTCGGCTCCGCCGCTCGCCGCCGAACAACCAGTGCCACCAGCCATAACAGCCGAGCACGACGTACACGACCTGGAGCCCGGCGTCGGCGTACAGGCCGGCGGTCCAGAACAGCAGCATGAGCAGCAGTACGTTGGCGATGCCGATCGGCCAGTTGGCGATCTTCTGCCGGGCCACCAACCACACGTTGAGCACACCTGTCGCGAACCCCAACAGTTCCGCCCAGGTGGTGCCCGTACCGGCCACCCGGAACGCGGTGCCGGTGAGCCAATCGATGATCACGATGCCACCCTAGGGGCACCGCCCACGCCGGAACAGACCCCGGAACACCACCGGCCCCGACCGCCGTGGGAGGCTTTGCGACATGGTGCTCGAAGTCGCGCTGATCGACGTACTACCCGGACACGAGGATGCGTTCGCCGCCGCGTACGCCGAGGGTCACCCGGTGCTCGCCGGGGCGACCGGCTGCCGGTCCGTGCGGATGACGCGGGGCATCGAATCCCCGACCCGCTTCGTGCTGCTCGTCGAATGGGACTCGGTCGAGGCCCACGAGGACAACTTCCGGGCCACCGAACGCTTCGAGCGGTGGCGTGCGTTGATCGGGCCGCACTTCGCCGGGCCGCCCGTGGTCGAGCACTTCCTCGACGTACCCGCCTGAGCGCCGCTGTCGTAGCCGAGGGTTGCTGTCGTAGCCGAGGGTTGCTGTCGTACCCCGCGGTTATCGTGCCCGCGCACGCGCCGGCCGCCGGTCCCGACGGGCTCGGGGGCGCCGGGCCCGGTGGCCGCGCGGCGCGACCCCTACTCGCCGACGCGGCGGGCCAGCACGGTGATCGTCTCCTCCGGTGACAACGCCGCCGCCAACAGCGCCTCGGTCATCCGCTGGTAACGGTCGACGTCGAGCACGGTGGCCAGCCGGACGTCGGTGGTCAACGCCTCGAGCATCACCGTCCGCGGGTCCGCCGGGTCCGGGAAGGCATAGCAGGAGTACGGCGTGAGTGGGTGCAGCCCGCCGCCAGCCGCCCCGCGGGGCAGCAGCCGCACCGTGACGTGCGACAGCCCGGTCACGGCCACCAGGTGCCGCAACTGTTCCCGCCAGACCGCCTCCGGCAGGTCGCCCGGGTCGCAGACCGCCTCGGCGAGCACCGCCGTGTAGCGCGGCGGGTACGCCCGCCGCAACACCTCCTGCCGCAGCGCCCGGGCGCGCACCTCGGCCTCCACGTCCACCTCGGGCGTGAGCTGTGCGCCGGCGGTGACCAGCACCCGGGCGTACGCGGGCGTCTGAAGCAGCCCCGGCACGACCGACGGCTGGTACTCGACGATGTCGGCGGCACCCGCCTCCAACTCGGCGTAGGTGCGTTGCCGCTCACTCATCTCGCCCAGGGTCTTCCACCAACCGCGGCTGGTCGCCGCGTCCCGGGCGATCACGATCAGCGCCTCGCGGGCGGGTGAGGGCACCTTGTAGATGTCCAGCAGATCGAGCACGTCGGCGAGGTCAGGACGGCTCTGACCCAACTCGATGCGGGACAACTTCGACGTCGAGGCCCAGCCCAGCCGGTCGCAGACCTGCTCCAGGGTCAGCGCCTCGCGCCGGCGTAGCTGGCGCAACTCTGCGCCGAGACGTGCACGTCGAATGACAGGACTCGTTGGCAGCGGCATCCCGGCCTCCCCACCGAGGGAGAGTACGCAGGACGATCACCCAGTGCAATAGTTTGCTCGCGCACCGCAATCAGGGCATTCGGGGTCGCCGCCGATCCCGACCGGCGGCACCGACGGTAACCACTGGTCGACAGGGGTTTCCCCCCGGGCGGTGGCGTCCTGGCCTGATCCCCGCGCCACGCGTTCGCGGGGTGCCGAGGAGGCACTACCACCGGCTGTCGCTGTGGAGCTGATGTCGCAAACGATTCGGCCGTCAGCGGAGCCCGGCCGAGGAACGAACGAGGCCCGGTCGAGGGACGGCCGCCTGGCGTCACCGATACGTGGCCGTGATGCCACGAACGATTCAGCGCCAAAGGTTCCTACCGACACCCCCATTGTCCGGCGGCTGGCGGCTGGCGGCTGGCGGCTGGCGGCTGGCGGCTGGCGGGGCATTCTGCCCGCGTGCGTGCCGCTGCCATTGGCTCAGGGGCGGTAGGTGCCGAACGCCCAGACGTTGCCGGCCAGGTCGCGGGCGGCGTAGTCGCGTGAGCCGTAGTCGGTGTCGAACGGCTCCCGGATGATCTCGGCACCGGCCGCGCGAGCCTGGGCGCAGTGGGCATCGACGTCCGGCACCGCCACGTAGACCGACCAGTCGTCGTCGGCCGGCCGAGGTGCGGTGTCGGCTTGTCCACCCAACATGATCATGCCGGTATCGAGGACGAGCTCGGCGTGCGCGACCGAGCCGTCCGGTGTCTCGTGCACGACGTGCGTCTGGAAACCGAAGGCAGAGCAGAGCCAGTCGATCGCGGCGCGGGGATCGGGGTAACGGAAGATCGGATAGACAGTTCGCATGAGCTGATTGTGCGGCCGACGATTCAGGTCTGGATTGGACGAACGTGACCTCGGCAGATCGACCCGCCGAGGTGTGTCAGCACGCCGAGGTGTGTCAGCACGCCGCCGTCCGGGAGGCGAGCAGTGCGGTCGGGGTGGCCCCGGCGAACTCGCGGAAGTCCCGGATCAGGTGCGACTGGTCGTAGTAGCCGCAGCGCACCGCCACCGCGGCCCAGTCGACCAGCCTTCCCGCACCGGGCAGAGCCGCAGCAGGCCCGGCCTGCTCGACGCCCGCCGGCGGCCCGCAACCCGGCCCACCCATGGCACTCGGCCCGACGTTCAGGCCGAAGTCGCTCAACGCCGAATACGCCTGCTGGAAACGCAGCAATCGGGCGGCCGTCTTGGGCGGCAGACCCACCTCCTGCCGGAACCGGGACGCGAGATGCCGTCGGCTCCAGCCCAACTCATCGGCCAGCTCACCGACCCTCCCTCGCCCACCGCTGGCGACAAGCCACTGCCACGCCCAGTCGAGGCGGGCGTCCACCGGCGGGGACGCCGCCAGCCGGGCACCGAGCACCCTGTCGAGCAGGACGAAGCGCTCCGCCCAACCGGGCGCCTCGGCGAGGCGGTCGCGCAGTCGCGCCAGCCAACCCCCCGGAAGCTGCCCGACGCCGACCGCCCGATTGGTCAACTCGCTCAGCGGCAGGCCGAGAAGCCGGCGAGCGGCCAGTGGGGCGAGCAGTAGCTCGACGCCCTCCCCCACGCCCAGCGTGCGGGTCGTGCACCAACCGTCGAAGGTGCCGGCCACGAACGAGTCGACCTGCGTGACACCACGCTCCGCGCTGCGCGGGTCGGTCACGTCCAGTGGAGCACCCCAACCCAGGATCAGCACCACGAAGATGCCCGCCGACTCCCGGCGGACCAGTGGGAGGTCCGCTCGCTCCCGATAGCCCACGTACCGGTCCACGAACGGACGTAGGCGGACATCGGGCCGCCCGGCGACCATCTCGTCGGCCGGTGCCACCTCCGTCAAACCCTGACCACCCTTCGCGTTGGGCTGCCCGCGCGCCGAGCGAGGCGGCCCGACCAACCTTGGTGTGCCGGGCCGTCAACGCCCGAGCGGGGCGCAGGTCGTGGCCGAACGACCGTCCGTCACTTCACGCCGGCGGCGTCCATGCCGCGTAGCTCCTTCTTCAGGTCGGACACCTCGTCACGGATCCGAGCCGCCAACTCGAACTGCAGCTCCCGGGCGGCGGCCAACATCTGGTCGTTGAGCTCCTGGATCAGCTGTGCGAGGTCGGCGCGGGCCATCCCCTCCCGCGAGGTGGTGGCCGCAGCGGACCGACTCCGGCTGCGGGTCTCCTTGACCGGCGCCTTGCCCCGGGAGAGCTGACGCACCGCACCCCCGACCCGGGAGTTCTCGGTGTCCTCCGCTTCGCGGTAGATGTCGTCCAGGATGTCGTGGATCTTCTTCCGCAACGGCTCCGGGCTGATCCCGTGCGCCTCGTTGTGCGCGATCTGCTTGGCCCGCCGCCGGTCGGTCTCGTCGATCGCCGCCGCCATCGACGGGGTGATCTTGTCGGCGTACATGTGCACCTGACCGGAGACGTTACGAGCGGCCCGGCCGATGGTCTGGATCAGCGAACGGCCGCTGCGCAGGAAGCCCTCCTTGTCGGCGTCGAGGATCGCCACCAGCGACACCTCGGGCAGATCCAGACCTTCGCGGAGCAGGTTGATGCCGACCAGCACGTCGTAGTCGCCCTTGCGCAGCTCGCGCAGCAGCTCCACCCGACGCAACGTGTCGACCTCCGAGTGCAGGTAACGCACCCGGATGCCGTTCTCCAGGAGGTAGTCGGACAGGTCCTCGGCCATCTTCTTGGTCAACGTGGTGACCAGCACCCGCTCGTCGCGGTCGGTCCGAAGCTTGATCTCGTGCATCAGGTCGTCGATCTGGCCCTTGGTCGGCTTGATCACGACCTGCGGGTCGACCAGACCGGTGGGCCGGATGACCTGCTCGACGAACTCGCCCTGGGCCTGCTCCATCTCCCAGGTGCCGGGGGTGGCGGAGAGGAAGACCATCTGGCCGACCCGCTCCAGGAACTCGTCGAAGCGCAGCGGTCGGTTGTCGGCCGCACTGGGCAGCCGGAAGCCGTGGTCGATGAGCATCCGCTTGCGGGACGCGTCGCCCTCGTACATGCCGCCGATCTGCGGGATGGTCACGTGCGACTCGTCGACCACGGTGAGGAAGTCGTCGGGGAAGTAGTCGAGGAGGCAGTGCGGCGGGCTGCCGGGCAGTCGCCCGTCCATGTGCATCGAGTAGTTCTCGATGCCGGAGCAGAAACCCACCTGCCGCATCATCTCGATGTCGTAGGTGGTGCGCATCCGCAACCGCTGCGCCTCCAGCAGCTTGCCCTGCCGCTCCAACTCGGCGAGGCGCTCGGCCAGCTCCGCCTCGATGTCACGGATCGCCCGCTCCATCCGCTCCGGACCGGCCGCGTAGTGCGTCGCCGGGAAGATCACCAGCTGGTCGACCTCCCGGACCACGTCACCGGTCAACGGGTTGAGGTAGTAGAGCTTCTCCACCTCGTCACCGAACAGCTCGATCCGGACCGCCAACTCCTCGTACGCAGGGATGATCTCCAGCGTGTCGCCGCGGACCCGGAAGGTGCCCCGCTGGAAGGCCATGTCGTTGCGGGTGTACTGGATGTCGACAAGCCGGCGCAGCAACTGGTCGCGGTCGAGCTCCTGGCCGACCTGCACCTTCACCGCCCGGTCGAGGTATTCCTCCGGGGTGCCCAGGCCGTAGATCGCCGAGACGGTCGCCACCACGATCACGTCGCGGCGGGTGAGCAGCGACATCGTCGCCGAGTGCCGCAGCCGCTCGACCTCCTCGTTGATCGAGGAGTCCTTCTCGATGTAGGTGTCGGTCTGCGGGATGTACGCCTCGGGCTGGTAGTAGTCGTAGTACGAGACGAAGTATTCGACCGCGTTGTGCGGCAGCAGCTCGCTGAACTCCTTGGCCAGCTGCGCGCAGAGCGTCTTGTTCGGGGCGAGCACCAGCGTGGGGCGCTGCAACCGCTCGATCAACCACGCCGTGGTGGCGCTCTTGCCGGTGCCGGTCGCGCCGAGCAGCACCGTGTTGCGGTCGCCACGCCGAACCCGACGCGCAAGCTCGTCGATGGCTGCCGGTTGGTCGCCGGCCGGCTGGAACTCACTGACGACCTGGAAGCGGCTGTCGAGCCGGGGAATGTCGAGCGCCATGCCGTCAACGGTACGCCGGAGGTCCGACAGGAACGGCCGTCACGCCAGGTACGTGATCGGCTTCAATATTCCCATTGTGTGGCCCATGTCACCGGGACTACCCTCTTCATGTAGGCCGCTCGCGGCGGCCGACCGGGCCGGTGGCCAGGCCGTCATCACGGCCGGCGACCCCCGGCACTGCGGTCGCAGCACCCGGCTCGCCCGGCGTGCGCACCCGTGTGGTCGCGCTCGAGGCGCAGACCGGCCGCCGCGAGCGCCCCTGCTCGTCACCCCGGTGCCTCCCCGCCCGTTTCATCTCCGTGGACACCTCTCCGACCCCGGCTCCCGACACCACCCCCCGCGCCGGCCGCAACGCCGATGCCAAACGGCGAGCTTCCACCGCACCCAACGCCGACGCTGGAGACGCACGGCGACCCACCACCGCACGCACCGCCGACGCTGGAGACGCACGGCGAGCCACCTCCCGCAACGCCGGGGACGCGCGGCGACCCGTCGAGGCCGGGGTCAGGCCCACCACCAGCCGATCCGCTGCCGCCCGACCGGCCAGCAAGGGACGGCCCGCCGGTACGCGCCGGGCGGCCACCACCCGCGGCACCGAGGGGACCGCGGCCACCACCCGCCGCAACGACACCTCCGCACCTGCCGTCGACCCGGACGGGGCCGGCAGAGCCCTGGCCAGCCGCCGTCGGCGTACCGTGCTGCTGTTGCTCGCTCTGACCGCGGTGACGTCCGCGGCGGCGCTGGTGTTCGGGCTGTTGAGCTGGGCACCCGACCCGACCGAGCCGACCCGGCCGCTGACCGTCGCCGAGGGCGAGCGGCTCGCCGCCGTGCGGGTCACCAACCTGCGGGACCTGCGCGCCGGGGTCCGAATCACCGCTGGCGTCGACGCCGCCCGGATCGAGCTGGTGGGTTGGGTGGACTGGTCACGGTCACTGCTCTACCTCGACGTGGGTGGGCCGGGCGCGGGTGCCGAACGCGGTCTGGTGCAGAAGGTCGGCCCGGTCCTGGTGGTCCGGCCCGACCCCGCAGCCGTGCCCACCCCCGCCGCGCCGCCCCTGGTGCCTCCCACGGACCGTTGGCGGTTGCACCGCCTGGCACCTGCCACGAACCTGGCACCGGTGCTCGACCTGCTCCTCGGCCTCGCCGCCGACCGCCCGGACGCGACGCAGGCGGTGCCCGGCGGCGGCGCGCGCTGGATCGCCCGGGACACCGTGGCCGCCGGCCCGGTGGACGTCCTGCAGGCGTCGCTGCCCGGGACACCACCCTCCGGTTCGGCACCCGGCAGCACCACCTCGGCCGCCGGTTCGGCGAACGCCGACCCGGACGGGCAGACCCGGTACTGGCTCGACCAGGACGCCCGCCTGCACAAACTGGTGACCCGGCTGCCCGGCGTCGGCCCGGTCACGGTGGTCCTCAACCGGACGGACCGGCCGACACTGCACCCGGTGGACGCACTCGGTGGCCGGCCCGGCCTGCCCCGCGCGCTGACCGACGCCGAGCGGCGTCGACTGGACCAGCTACCGGCCCGGTTACGCGCGCAGAGCGGCGCCACGGTGACGCTGACAGCTCCCGTGGGCACGGACACGAACCTGCGGGGCGCCGGCTGGTTGAGCTGGACCACACGTACCGCGTACCTCGCGGTTGTCGACCTGGGCCTGCCGGACCGCCGGACGCTGCTGCGGCGCGACACCACCGGTCTGGCCCGGGCGGACCTGCCCGCCGGCGCCGCCGGTGGCGGGACCGCGGAGGAGCCCGACCGGCCACCGCTACCGCCGCCGGCCGGGCCGTGGCGCGTCTCGCGATCCGGTAGCGACGCCCTGAGCGTGCTCGTCGACGCGGCGGTGGCCGCCGGGTCGGTCGGGCCACGCGGTACGGCCGTCCGGGTACGAGAGGACGTCGCCGGCGGACAGACCGTGGACGTCGTCGAGGTGGGCCCGGCCGGAGCGCGGCTACGCTACTGGATCGGTCGCGACGGCTCGCTACGCCGGCTGGAACTGCACACCGACGCCAACGCGTGGGCCCAACTGGACCTCCGCCCCACCGTGGTGCCCCGGCTGGGCCCGATTCCCCGGCCGGCTGACACCCCTCGCCCCCGCGCTGCCCGCTGACCGGTGCCGCTCAGGGCCGCCAGCCGGTCTGCTCGGCCCACTGCTCAGCCCGCAGGTACTCCTCGTCGAACCACGGATCACTGGCCGTGCCCGAGTCGCCGGCCTCCGGTGCCGCGTCGACCAGGTCGCGCTTGAGCAGCAGGTACGTGGCCCGCTGATCGGGGTCGGCACGCAGGTGGTCGCGCATCATCAGGGCGTACCGCCAGCCCGGCGAGTCGGCGACCCGCACATGCAGGCGAACCGGGCGGGCCGGGTCCGCGCTGCCGTGCAACCTCTTCGTCCACCGAGCGCTGCCGGCCGGACGCGGGTCGTCCCACCACTGCCCCGGCACCCGGGGGAATCCGGCATTCGCCAGGCGGTCGGCCAGCGCGCCATCGGCGTCGGCGAGGCTGGTCACGGCCACCTGCACGTCGATGACGTCCTGGGCGGCGAGGCCGGGCACCGCGGTCGAGCCGACGTGGTCGATCCGCAGGGCGTCCGAACCGAGCGCGTGTCGGATCCGGGCGGCCAACCGCGCGTACTGCTCCGGCCACGTCGCGTCGGCGCCGGCCCGGTCGGTCGGACTGGGCGGGACCACTCGCCGCTCGCGCAGATTGTCCTCGTAGGGCAGTAACCTCCGCTGCCAGAGCGCGTCGACGGCGTCGTGCAGGGCCGCCAGGGTGCCGTCGTTGGTCAGCACCACGTCCGCAGCGGCCCGCCGACGGACGTCGTCGGCCTGGGCGGCCATCCGCCGCTCAGCCTCCGCGCGGTCCATCCCCCGGTCACGCGCCAGCCGTTCCAGTCGGGTCGGCACGGCCGTCTGCACCACGATCACCAGGTGGTACGAGGGCGCGAGACCCACCTCGACCAGCAGCGGTACGTCGTTGACGACGATCGCGTCCGGCGCCGCGGCGGCGGTCAACTCCGCGGTGCGGGCCCGAACCCGAGGGTGGGTGATCGACTCAAGCCGACGGCGCGCCGCCTCGTCGGCGAACACCAGCGCGCCCAGCGCGGCACGGTCCAACGCGCCATCGGCGTCCAGCACCGCGTCGGAGAAGGCGGCAACGATCTCGGCCAGCCCGTCCGTGCCCGGTGCCACGATCTCCCGCGCCACCTGGTCGGCGTCGATGAGCACCGCGCCCCGCTCGGCCAGCCGTGCGGCCACCGCGCTCTTGCCCGACCCGATCCCGCCGGTCAATCCCACTCTCAGCACCCGACCAGTCAACCGGATCCCCAAGCCCACCACCAAACCCGTCCACCCGACCAACCCAGCCGGGTCCGGCCCGGCGCGGCCCAGCCCGGCACGACGCGGCGCGGCCCAGTCCGACGCGGCGCGGTCCAGCCCGGCGCGGCAGGGCAGCCGGCTCACGGCGAAGGCCCCGCCCCCGGCGATCCGGAGATCGCGGGGACGGGGCCTGTCGTCGTTCAGCGGGTCACTTACCGCCGGCGAGCTTCTCCCGCAGTGCGGCGAGCGCCTCGTCGGTGGCCAGCGTGCCGGCCGGCTCCTCGGCCTGCCGGCTCGGGGCCGGGCTGGACGAGGAGGTGGTGCCACCGCCGCCACCGGCAGCGGCCGGGACGACCGGAGTCGGGTTGGCAGCGGCTTCGGCGTCGGCAGCCCGAGAGGTCTGCACCTGCTTGGTGTGGGCCTCCCAGCGCAGACGAGCCTCGGCGTACTGGTTCTCCCAGGTCTCGCGCTGCTTGTCGTACCCCTCGAGCCACTCGCCCGTCTCCGGGTCGAAGCCCTCCGGGTAGATGTAGTTGCCCTCGGTGTCGTACGTCGCGGCCATGCCGTAGAGGGTCGGGTCGAAGTGCTCCTCGCCCTCGACGAAGCCCTCGTTGGCCTGCTTGAGCGACAGGGAGATCCGGCGACGCTCCAGGTCGATGTCGATGACCTTGACCATGACCTCGGAGCCGACCTGGACGACCTGCTCCGGGATCTCCACGTGGCGCTCGGCCAGCTCGGAGATGTGGACCAGGCCCTCGATGCCGTCGTCGACGCGGACGAACGCACCGAACGGAACCAGCTTGGTGACCTTACCCGGCACGATCTGCTGGATCGCGTGGGTGCGGGCGAACTGCCGCCACGGGTCCTCCTGGGTCGCCTTCAGCGACAGCGAGACCCGCTCGCGGTCCAGGTCGACGTCCAGGACCTCGACCTCGACCTCCTGGCCCACCTCGACGACCTCGGACGGGTGGTCGATGTGCTTCCAGGACAGCTCGGAGACGTGCACCAGACCGTCGACGCCGCCGAGGTCCACGAACGCGCCGAAGTTGACGATCGAGGACACGACGCCCTTGCGGACCTGGCCCTTCTGCAGCTTGTTGAGGAACTCGGTGCGCACCTCGGACTGCGTCTGCTCGAGCCAGGCCCGGCGGGACAGGACCACGTTGTTGCGGTTCTTGTCCAGCTCGATGATCTTGGCTTCGAGCTCGCGCCCGACGTACGGCTGCAGGTCACGCACACGACGCATCTCGACCAGCGACGCGGGCAGGAAGCCGCGCAGCCCGATGTCGAGGATGAGGCCGCCCTTGACCACCTCGATGACCGAACCGCGGACGACGCCGTCCTCGTCCTTGATCTTCTCGATCGTGCCCCAGGCCCGCTCGTACTGTGCCCGCTTCTTGGAGAGGATCAGACGACCCTCCTTGTCCTCCTTCTGGAGGACCAGGGCCTCGATGTGGTCACCAACCGTCACAACCTCGGCGGGGTCCACGTCGTGCTTGATCGACAACTCCCGAGAGGGGATGACGCCCTCGGTCTTGTAGCCGATGTCGAGCAGGACCTCGTCCCGATCGACCTTGACGACGGTGCCTTCGACAATGTCGCCGTCGTTGAAGTACTTGATGGTCTCGTCGATCGCGGCGAGGAAAGCCTCCTCGGAACCGAGATCGTCGTGGGTGACCCGGGTGGCGCTCGAGGGGGCCTCGATGCTGCTCGTCATGTGGGCGGTTGCTCCGGTCGGTGGGTTGTCACAGCAGGCTGGTGTCGCAGTGACCTGTTCGCGCCAGCGGATCCGTCGCCGGGCACACCGAACGATCGCTAGTGAGATCATGATGTGGCTCCGTCGACCGCGCACCTGCTCCCTGCCGAGGCAACGCGATCCGCGAGCGCATCGTCTAGCCTACCGTGCGCATTACCACAGCGTGCAAGCCCTCCCGGCTTCTCTACATGCGGTGACCTGCGAAAGGCGAACAATCGCCCGGAAACGACCCCTGCTGTCTCGTGCGTCACAGCAGTCACACACGCCCCCCGCCGGCGGGGCATCCGGGTGCCGGAGATGCCCCGACTTCCAGCGAAACCGAGTTGATCAAGCCCACACCCGCAGCGGCGCGCAGTCCGGCGCTCCGGTCGGCGAGCGGGCGGCCATCGGCACGTCCACCGCCGCTAGCTAGATCGACTCGGTCTTCTGGAAACCGGCGCGTCCCGGCGACTCGGACACGGCGACTCTACGGAAACCGTGTCGGTCGGGCGCCGCCGCGCGAGGAGTCGCTGGAATCTCGGCCGCGCCGCCGCACCCGACGCGGCGGGTAGGGCCTAGCGTGAGCGCCGTGAATGACGACAGCCGGGTCACCCGGCGCCGGGTGGGTGACGCCGAGGTCCGGCGGGCCAACCGCGGCTGGTGGGACACCGACGCCGACGACTACCAGGCCGAGCACGGCGCGTTCCTCGGCGACGTGGACTTCGTCTGGTGTCCGGAGGGGCTCCGCGAGGCCGATGCCCGCCTGCTCGGTGAGGTGTCCGGGCGGCGCGTGCTGGAGGTCGGCTGCGGCGCGGCGGCCGCCGCCCGCTGGCTCGCCACCCAGGGCGCCTGGCCGGTCGCCTTCGACCTGTCCGCCGGCATGTTGCGGCACGCCGCCAAGGCCGCCGACGACACCGGGGTACGCGTACCGCTGGTGCAGGCCGACGCGCTCGCCCTGCCGTTCGCCGACCGGTCGTTCGACCTCGCCTGCACCGCGTTCGGCGCGATCCCGTTCGTGGACGACTCGGCGGCCCTGCACGCCGAGGTGCACCGGGTGCTGCGCCCCGGCGGGCGCTGGGTGTTCTCGGTGACCCACCCGATGCGCTGGATCTTCCTCGACGACCCCGGCGAGGGCGGGCTGACCGCCGTGCACTCGTACTTCGACCGCTCCCCCTATGTGGAGCAGGACGAGTCCGGCGTGGCCACCTACGTCGAGCAGCACCGCACGCTCGGCGACCGGATCCGCGAGCTGGTCGGGGCCGGCTTCCGGCTGCTGGACCTGGTGGAGCCCGAATGGCCGGAGGGGCACGAGGGGATCTGGGGGCAGTGGAGCCCGCTGCGCGGACGACTCTTTCCCGGTACGGCCATCTTCGTCACCGAGAAGCCCACCGACTGAGCGCGTCGCACGCACTGTCCGACCCGCGGTCCCATCGATCGCCGGTAGGCTCAGCCCCATGAGCGCCGAGCCCATCCCGACATCACCTGGCCCCTGGTGTCCGGACCCGATGCGGCAGCAGCGTGCCGACTACACGCTGGAGGACCTGCTCGCCCTGCCGGACGACGCCCCCCGCGTCGAACTTGTCGACGGAGTAATCCAGGTGACGCCCTCCCCCACCCTGGGCCATCAAGACATCTCATTCCTCCTACGTCTTTGGCTTCACTCACGCGTGCCGGGCCATCTCCGAGTCGCCCAAGCGGTGGGAGTGGGACTCAGCCGCAACACCAGCCGGCAACCAGACCTGTTGCTCTGCCGCGCCGACGTGCCGTCCGACCGGTCCACTCTGCGGCCGTCAGACGTCGTACTCGCCGTGGAGATCGTTTCGCCCGGCACGCGACGGATCGACCGGTTCGCAAAGCCGGGTGAGTACGCCGCCGCCGGCATCCCGTTCTACTGGCGAATCGAGCAGGACCCGGTGCACGTGTACGCGTACCGGATCGGCGACCGGGTGGGGCCGGGCGGTGAGCGGCAGTACGAACTGGTCGACGACGGTGCCGACGTGATCGAGCTGACCGAGCCGTTCGAGATCAAGCTGCCGGTCGCCGAGATCACCCCGTAGTCGTTTCGCCCTGGCCGCCTCGGGTAGCCGAGGACCATGGCCGAACAGAGGTTCCGCAAGGGCGACCATGTCTCCTGGTCGGCCCACGGCAGCCGCGCGTACGGCGTGGTGCGGGGGACGATCACCGAGCGGACGCGGATCCGCGGGCGGGCCGTGAACGCGGCACCCGACGACCCGCAGTATCGGGTTCGCAGTGACGGAACGGGCCGCGACGTGGCCCACCGCCCCGAGGCGCTGCGCCATGAGCAGAGGTGACGACGGCCGGGACACCTATCGGGAGTTCACCGAGGCGGTGAACATGAAGCCCGGTGAGCTGTCGTCCTGGCTGGAGACCGACGAGTCGAAACAGGTCGGCTGGCACAAGGGCGGCCGTTCCGGTGGTGGCGAGTCCGTCGGGCACGAGTCCGGCCGGAAGATCATCAACCTGCTCCGCCGTAAGCGCGGCGATCTGTCCGAGGGCGACTACAAGCACATGCGCAAGGTCGTCGGCTACGTACGCCGGCACATGGCGCAGCGCCCCTCCGGCAACATCCGCGACACGAAGTGGCGCTGGTCCCTCATGAACTGGGGCCACGACCCGATGAAGTAGCGCACGGGGACCGCCTCCGGCGGGCTCCCCACCGCAAGATCCGCACAACCGCCGCAAGATCCGCACAACTTCGGCGAAGTTGCTGCCTCAGAACACCACGACCCAGCACTTTCCCCGAAGTTGCGCGGATCACGCTCGTGCCCGGCGGGCGGACAGAGCGCAGCCCGGCGGGAGAGAGCGGCCCGGCGGGCAGGACGGGGTGTGGCCCAGCGGGCGGGACAGAGAGCGGCCCGGCGAGACAGAGTGCGCCCAGCAGCACAGGGTGCAGCCCGGCGAGACGGGGCAGAGTTCAGCCCAGCACGACGGGGTGCAGCCCGGCGAGACGGGGCAGTGACGCGACTGCGGCAACCGGGTCAGGGTTCCGGGGCAGCCCGACCCGCGCAGGGATCAAGCCTGACCGCCCGGAGCGGGTCGGGCTGCCCCGGAACCCCCAACCGCAACGGGCGACCCGAACCCCAACCGCAACAGCGCGGCCCGAACCCCACCGCAACGGATCCGACTGCCCCCGGAACCCCCGCCGCAACCACGAGGGCTAAGAATCAGTGATCGGCGCTGTTCCAGTCCCGGCCTTCGCCCACCGACACCTCCAACGGCACCGACAGCGGGTACGCCCCGCCCATCTCGTGGCGGACCAGTGCCTCCAGTGCCTCTCGCTCACCTGGAGCGACCTCGAAGACCAGCTCGTCGTGCACCTGCAACAGCATCCGCGAGCGCAGCCCGGCCTCGCCGAGCGCGGTGTCGACGTGCAGCATCGCGACCTTGATGATGTCGGCCGCGGAGCCCTGGATGGGGGCGTTGAGCGCCATCCGCTCGGCGATGTCGCGGCGCTGCCGGTTGTCGCTGACCAGGTCGGGCAGGTAGCGGCGGCGACCCAGGATGGTCGAGGTGTAGCCGTCCTGGCGGGCCCGGGCGACGACCTGCTGGAGGTAGTCGCGCACCCCACCGAAGCCGGCGAAGTAGTTCTCCATCAGCCCGCGCGCCTCTTCGGTGCTGATGCTGAGCTGCTGGGACAGGCCGAACGCGCTGAGGCCGTACGCCAGGCCGTAGTTCATGGCCTTGATCTTGCGGCGCTGGTCGGGGGTGACCTCGTCGAGCGGCACCCCGAAGACCGACGAGGCGGTGGCGGCGTGGAAGTCGGCGCCGGAGTTGAAGGCCTCGATGAGCGCGTCGTCCGACGACAGGTGCGCCATGATGCGCATCTCGATCTGGCTGTAGTCGGCGGTGAGCAGGCACTCGTAGCCCTCCCCCACCACGAAGGCCCGGCGGATGCGCCGGCCCTCCTCGGTGCGGATCGGGATGTTCTGCAGGTTGGGTTCGGTGGAGGAGAGCCGACCGGTGGCCGCCACCGTCTGGTTGAAGGTGGTGTGGATCCGACCGTCGTCGGAGACCGACTTGAGTAGACCGTCCACCGTCGACTTGAGCTTGGCCACGTCCCGGTGGCGCAGCAGGTGGGCCAGCACCGGGTGCGGCTGCTGGGCGTAGAGCCACTGCAGCGCGTCGGCGTCGGTGGTGTAACCCGTCTTGATCTTCTTGGTCTTCGGCAGGCCCAGCTCGGTGAAGAGGATCTCCTGCAACTGCTTCGGTGAGCCGAGGTTGAACTCCCGACCCACCGCCTCGTACGCGCCCTGCGCGGCGGCCTTCACCTCGGCGGCGAAGTGCGCCTCCAACTCGGACAGGTAGTGCGTGTCGGCGGCGATGCCGGTGCTCTCCATGCCGGCCAGCACCCGCATCAACGGCAACTCGACCCCGGCCATCAGGCGGGCGGACTGCTCGCCGTCGCGGGACAGCTCGGCGTCGATCGCGTCGGCCAGGTCGAGGGTGGCCCGGGCCTGGAGCATCAGGTTCTGCTCGGCAACGCCCTCGTCGCCCAGCCCGTCGAGGGTGAGCTGGCCCGACTCCGGGACATCGACCCGCAGCTCCCGGTGCAGGTAACGCAGCGCCAGGTCGGTGAGGTCGTAGGAGCGCTGGTCGGGGCGGGCCAGGTACGCGGCGATCTGGGTGTCGCGGACGATGCCGGCGAGCTGCCAGCCGTGCGCGGCGCAGGCCAGCACGGCCGGCTTGCTGTCGTGCAGCACCTTGGGTCGCTGCGTGTCGGCCAGCCAGCCGGCCAGGGCACCCTCGTCGGTCGGATCGAGCCGCGCTGGGTCGACCCAGGCCGCGGCACCGCCGGCGGTGGCCAGCGCCAGGCCGGTGATCGAGGCGGTGTGCCGGCGGTTGACGCCGGTGTCGAGTTTGACCGCCAGCCCGACCGGCGTGCCGGTCGGCGCGTGCGTGCTCAGCCAGCCGGCCAGCGCGCCGGACTCGGTGAGCACCTCGCCGGAAAGGTCGAACCCGGACTCGGCCTCCGGCTCGACCGCCTCCAGGTACTGGTAGAGACGGTCGCGCAGGATGCGGAACTCGAGGGTGTCGAAGACCTGGTGCACGGCCTCCCGGTCCCACCCGGTCCAGCGGGTGTCCTCCGGGCGCAGCGGCAGCTCCAGGTCGGAGACGAGCCGGTTGATCTCGTAGTTGCGGATCACGTCGGCGAGTCGCTCCCGCAGGCTGTCGCCGGCCTTGCCCTTGATCTCGTCGGCGCGGGCGATCACGCCCTCCACTCCGCCGTACGTGGTGATCCATTTGGCTGCGGTCTTCGGGCCGACGCCGGGGATGCCGGGGAGGTTGTCACTGGTCTCGCCGACGAGCGCGGCCAGGTCCCGGTACTGCTGCGGGCCGACGCCGTACTTCGCCTCGATCGCCGCCGGATCCATGCGGGCCAGGTCGGAGACGCCCTTGCGCGGGTAGAGGACGGTGATCTGGTCGTCGACCAACTGGAACGCGTCCCGGTCACCGCTGCTGATCAGCACCGACATGCCCTGGTCGCGGGCCTGACAGGCGAGCGTGGCGATGACGTCGTCGGCCTCGAAGCCCTCCTTCTCCACCACCGGGATCTGAAGGGCGGCCAGGACCTCCTTGACCAGGCTGACCTGGCCCTTGAAGTCGTTGGGGGTCTCGCTGCGGCCGGCCTTGTACTCCGCGTACTGCTCGGTGCGGAAGGAACGGCGGGAGACGTCGAAGGCCACCACGATGTGGGTGGGCTGCTCGTCACGCAGGACGTTGATCAGCATCGACGTGAAGCCGTACACCGCGTTGGTCGGCTGACCCGTCGTGGTGGAGAAGTTTTCCACGGGCAGGGCGAAGAAGGCCCGGTATGCCATGGAATGTCCGTCGACGAGGAGCAGGCGCGGCGTCGTAGCTGTCACGGCAGCGACTCTAGTCCGTCGCACCGACATCCCCGGCCGGCGGCACCGGTGACGCGACACCGAACCGACAGCCGGCCCCGAACGTCGGCGGCCGGCCACCCCGCGAGGGGATGACCGGCCGCCGCTCGGATGGCTCAGGCCACGCCGAGGTACGCCTCCTTGACCGACGGATCGTGCAGCAGGTCCTGACCGGACCCCTCCTTCACGATCCGGCCGGTCTCCAGCACGTAACCGCGGTGTGCCCGCGACAGCGCCTGCTGGGCGTTCTGCTCCACCAACAGGATGGTGGTGCCCTGCTGGTTGATCTCCGTGATGATGTCGAAGATCTGCCGGATCACCAGCGGGGCCAGACCCATCGACGGCTCGTCGAGCAGCAGCAGCTTCGGACGGCTCATCAGCGCCCGGCCGACCGCGAGCATCTGCTGCTCGCCGCCGGAGAGCGTGCCACCGGCCTGCTTGCGCCGCTCGGCCAGCCGTGGGAAGAGCGTCAGCACCCGGTCCAGGTCGGCGGCGATGCCGGCGGAGTCCCGCCGGGTGTACGCCCCCATGTCCAGGTTCTCCATCACCGTCATACCCGGGAAGATCTGCCGCCCCTCCGGCGACTGACACAGCCCCCGGACCACCCGCAGGTCGGCCCGGAGCTTGCTGATGTCCTCACCGTTGAACGTGATCTTCCCCTCGGCCAACGACCGGGTCCCGGAGATGGCCCGCATGGTGGTGGTCTTACCGGCGCCGTTCGCGCCGATCAGAGCCACCACCTCACCCTCGTTCACGGTGAGGCTGATGCCGTGCAGCGCCTCGATCCGACCGTAGGCGACGGCGACGTTCTCCAGCTCAAGCAGCGTCATCGGCGGGCTCCCCCAGGTACGCGGCGATCACCTTCGGATCGCGGCTGACCTCCGCGGGCGCACCCTCGGCGATCTTGCGGCCGAACTCCAGCACCACGATCCGATCGGTGACGCCCATGACCAGCCGCATGTCGTGCTCGATGAGCAGCACGGTCAGGCCCATGTCCCGGATCTTGCGGATCAGGGTGAGGAGTTCCTCCTTCTCCGCCGGGTTGAAGCCGGCGGCCGGCTCGTCCAGGCAGATCAGCTTCGGCTCGGTGGCCAGCGCGCGGGCGATCTCCAACCGGCGCTGGTAGCCGTACGGCAGGTTGCGCGCCTCGTCGTTGGCCCGGTCGGCGATGCCGACGAAGCGCAGCAACTCCAGCGCCTTGGCCTCGGCAGCCCGCTCCTCCAGGATGTGCCGGGACAACCCGAACGTCTTGGCGAACGTCCGACGCGTCTCCTGCCACGACCGCTGGATGCCCGCCTCGGCGGTCACCTGCGGCAGCTCGTGCGGCTTCGGCTTGCGTCGGGGCAGCCGGAAGATCGCCCCGGGCACGCTGGTCCTGTGCCGGGAGTCCGTGCCGACCATGACGTTCTCCAGCGCCGTCATCTCCGGGAAGAGACGGATGTTCTGGAACGTCCGGGAGATGCCGAGCTGGCTGATCTGGTGCGGCTTGCGACCGGTCACCTTCTGGCCACGGAACCGGACCGCACCGGAGGTCGGCTTGTAGACCCCGGTCATCACGTTGAAGCTGGTGGTCTTGCCGGCACCGTTCGGCCCGATGAGGCCGAGGATCTCGCCCTCGTAGATCTGGAAATTGATCTTGTCGAGGGCGACCACGCCACCGAAGCGCAGTGTGACGTCGTCGACTTCGAGCAGCACCGACCGAGGCCCGGGCTGAGCCGGGATCTTCGGCGCGGACGTGCTGGTGGTCTGGTCAGACATGAGCGGGCGCCTCCTCTGCCTCCGCCGCGCGGTCCTTCAACTCGCGGGCTCGCCGCCGGCTCGGGATCAGACCCTGCGGACGCAGGATCATCACCAGCACCATGGCCAGACCGAAGACCAGCCAACGGTAGTCGGCGAAGTCGCGGAACCGCTCCGGCAGGTACGCCAGCAGCACCGCGCCGAGCGAGACACCGAGCATGTTGCCGGAACCGCCGACCACGACCATCGCGACGAAGAGGATCGAGAGGTTCGCGTTGAACTGGGTCGGGTCGATGAACGCGTTCCGGCTGCCGAAGAGGAAGCCGGACAGGCCGCCGAGCGCCGCGCCCATGGCGAACGCCCACAGCTTGAACTTGAACGGGTACACGCCCATCACGGCGGCGGCGTCCTCGTCCTCGCGGACCGCGAGCCAGGCGCGACCGACCCGGCTGTGCTCCAACCGGCGGACCACGATCACCATCAGCAGCACGAAGGTGATCGCCAACCAGTACCAGGGCTTCGCGTCGATCAGACCGAAGACCTTGTTGTCCGCCGCGGGCGGACCCTCCGGGCCGGGAATGGCCGAGATACCGACCGGACCGTTGGTGACCCCGGTGGCGTTGCGGGCCACGATCCGGATGATCTCACCGAAGCCGAGCGTCACGATCGCGAGGTAGTCACCGCGCAGTCGAAGCGTCGGCCAACCCAGCAGCACCCCGGAGATCATCGTCAGCACGATCGCGATCAGCAGACAGATTCCCCAGGTCACCGCCCACGTCGGCGGCAGGTCGAACTCCTGCTGGATCCACTTGACCACCGGCGAGTTCACCGAACCGAACAGCGCCACGCTGTAGGCGCCGATCGCGAAGAACCCGATGTAGCCGAGGTCGAGCAGGCCGGCGAGGCCGACCACCACGTTCAGACCGATCGCGACCAGCACGTAGATGGCGCAGACGAAGAGCACGCCCGCCCAGTTGTTGCCGCCGTCGATCGAGTCGGTGCGAAGGTCGTTCAGACCGGGGATCATGAGACCACCGGGCAGCTTGCCCAGGTACGGCAGGGAGTAGATGAAGACGAGCAGGGCGACCACGCCGATGGCCTTCTGCCACTTCGGCAGTGCCTGCCAGCGCTCGCTGACCGAGGTCAGGAAACCGACCCGGCGGCGATCTGCGGAGCGAATCTTGTCGATCATGCGCGGGCCCTCCCGAGCGACTCACCCAACAGGCCGGTGGGCCGGAACATCAGCACCACGATCAGCACCACGAAGGCGATGACGTCCTCCCAGTTGGACGCGAAGAGCGTCGCGCCGTAGACCTCGACGATGCCCAGGAAGAGGCCACCCAGCAGCGCGCCGCGCAGGTTACCGATACCACCGAGCACCGCGGCGGTGAACGCCTTCAGACCGAGCACGAAGCCGATGCTGTTCTGGGTGAAGCCGAACCGCATGCTCCACAACAGCGCGGCGGCGCCGGCCATGATGCCACCGAGCACGAAGATCAGCATGATCACGCGCTCCTGGTTGACGCCCATCAACGCGGCGGTCTCCGGGTTCTGGGCCACCGCCCGCACACCCCGGCCGTACCGGGTGCGGTTGATGAACCAGTCCAGGAGCGCCATCATCGCCACGGCCGCGACGAACACGATCAGCTGGATGTTCGTGATCGCCGTGTTGCCGATGCTGAACAGGGTCTCCTGCTGGATGATCGTCGGCATACCGACGATCTGCCGAGGCCGACCGAACGCCTCCGGCAGCACGCCACCGAGCAGCTTCGGCAGCACCTGCCCGAACAGCTCGACGAAGACCAGCGACAGGCCGATCGCGGTGATCAGGAAGATCAGCGGCGGCGCGTTCTTGCGCCGCAGCGGCCGATAGGCGATCCGCTCGAGCGCGAGAGCCGTACCGCCCGAGGCCGCCGCCGCGACGACCAGGCCGAGCACCAGGAACAGGATCGCCTGGCCGACAGGGGGGTTATTTTGCACCCCGAGCTGGGTCCACAGGATCAGCACCGAGAAGGTGCCGACCATGAACACCTCGGAGTGCGCGAAGTTGATCAGGCGAAGGACGCCGTAGACGAGGGTGTAGCCAAGGGCGATCAGGGCATAGATGGCGCCCTTGGACAGCCCATCGACCGTGTGCTGGCCGAGATGGCCGATCAGTTCATCGAAATGCACCGGGGGTCTCCTTGAATCGAGTGCGGCCGGGGTGAAACACCCCGGCCGCACTCCATTGCTTGGGCGTCAGCTGAGCTTGAGCTCCTGCAGCGGCTCGATAGCGGTGCCCTTGATCTGGTAGGCCCAGATGACGACCTTCGTGGGGTCAACGTCGCCCTTGGCGTCGAACTTGATGTACTTCGACACGCCCTGCTTGTCGTACGACTTCACGAACGCCAGGATGTCCGCGCGGCTCTTCTTGCCAGCCTTGAAGGCGTCCAGGTAGATCGTCGCGCCGTCGAAGCCTTCCGCACCGTAGGAGCCCGGCGGGATGCCGAACTTCTTCTGGTAGTCGGCGGAGAAGGTGCCACCGGCCTTGTCGGCCGGGAGGCACGGGCAGGTGATGATCGCGCCCTCGGCGCCACCGGAGGCACCCGACGGGAACGCGGTGTCGTACAGACCGTCCGGGCCGACGA
Organism: Micromonospora sp. B9E7; assembly: GCF_039871815.1. Classification (NCBI taxonomy): domain Bacteria; kingdom Bacillati; phylum Actinomycetota; class Actinomycetes; order Micromonosporales; family Micromonosporaceae; genus Micromonospora; species Micromonospora sp. B9E7. Next base: position 22,134 of record NZ_JBDPLX010000023.1, on the reverse strand, counting down.
ACTTGGCGTTGACGCCGGCGGCACGCATCTGCTTCACCAGCGGAGCGGCCTCACGGGTGTAACCGCCGTAGAAGACGAAGTCCGCCTGAGCGGCCTTGATCTTGGAGATGGTGGCGTCGAACTGCGTCTGCCGCTCCTGGATCTTGTCCTTGTTCACGACCAGCGGGCCGAGCTGCTTGCCCAGCTCGTCGGTGATGCCGGCGCCGTAGGCGCTGGCGTCGTCGACCATGAAGACCTTCTGCGCGTTCTGGGTCTTCAGGTAGCTCGCCACCGCACCGGCCTGCGTGCCGTCGTTGCCGACCACGCGGTAGAAGGACGTGTTGCCCTTCTGGGTCAGGTCGGTCCGGGTCGCCGAGGGGCTGACCATCGCCAGGCCGGCGGCCTGGTAGATCGGCATGGTCGCGTCCGACTCACCGGAGAAGTGACCACCGATGACACCGAGGAACGAGTTGTCGCCCGCGATCTGGTTCGCGAACGGGGTCGCCACCGCGGGGTCACCCTGGGTGTCGAACTCCTGCATGGTGACCTTGCAGTTCGGGTTCGCGGTGTTGAACTGCTCCACGGCCAGCTTCGCGCCGTTCAGCGACGGGATCACCAGACCCGCGTTGTCACCCGTGAACGCGCCGAAGATCGCGATCTTGCCACCGCAGTCACCGGACGCGGTCCCACCTTCGCCGCTGCCGGAATCCTGGCAACCAGCCGCGACCACCAGGGTCGCGGCGAGCGCAACGGTGCCCAGCGCCCGTACATAGCTTCGCCTCACGGCTTTGACCTCCTCCAGATGCGGACCCGGCTGACCCGAAGCGACGGCGACAGCAGCAGACCGCAATTCCACCCACCCCGCAGGGACTCCCCCTGCGTTACGGCTCGTGATGGCGGAGCGTACCGACACCGCATACCGTCCCGGAAGGCCTGGACGCGGGGTCTGCGAAACCGTTACGAAGACGTGGGCAATCATGTCGATGTCCGTAACAGGTGAATCGGCCAATCGGTCCTTAAGCCCGCGCCCGGTCGGAATACCACCCCCGCTCGCGCGGACCGCCCTCATCCGGCGAAAGCCTCGTTGAACTGCGAAAACAGCTCGACACATCGCGATCGGGCCGACGCACCCCGGCACAGCCGGCTTTCACGCCCCTGCGCCGTCCGCCCACCAGAGCCCGGCCCGGGCGCCGTCGTCCGCAGCCAACCACCACCGGTCACCCACCGCCACCAGCGTCACGTCCCGGTCGACGCCCGCCGGCACATCGAGCGGCATGGCGGCCTCTCGCCACGACCCACCACGATCCGCCGACACCCACACCGAATGCCGCGCGCCGTCGACCACCGCGGCGAACAGCCGATCCCCCGACGACACCAGCGACGCCACCGCCGGCACCCCCGCGCCGGCCCGCCGCCCGAACGCACCGGCCGCCACCCAGCCCGCCGCCTCCTGCCGCCACGCTCCGAACGTCGACCCCCGCAGCCCCACCGCCACCGGCACACCGCCGACCAGCACCACCCGCTGCAACTCCTCGTACTCCGAACCGCCCGGCAGCACCGTTCGCCGCCAGGACCGACCGTCAGGCGACGACCAGACCGCCGGGTCCCGGTCGATCCGACCGGCCGGCAGGAGGCCGCCCACCGCCAGCCAGCCCGACGACGTCGCCACCGAGTCGAACGCCCAGGTCACCCCCACCGCGTCACTGGCCAGCTCCGGAGCACCCTCGACCAGCGCGAACTCCGCCGCGTCCGGCGACCCGACCCAGGAGGCCGCCCCCGCCGAACGGTTGCCGACGATCAACCAACCCCGCGCACCAGCCGTCAGGCGGGACACGTTCACCGCCGTCGGCCCGCCGTACGTCTCGAACGACGCCTGCACCTCGACCAGCGTGCCGTCGGCCACCTGCCGCCACGTGCTCACCCGCGGATAGCCGTGCGCGCCTCCGACCTTCGCCCCGATCAGCGCCGCCTTCGCGTCCCGGCAGGCCACCGACAGGAACACGTTCTGCCGACCGTAGAAGGAATCCGGACGAACCGGCAGCACCGTCCAGCTCGCACCGTCCACACTGGTCCAGGCCGCCGGACGCGTGCCGCCCTCGGCGTCGACGACGCCGCCGACCACGAACCACCGGCCCGCGCACGACGTCGCGTCGCGTACCACCGGACGCCCCGCACCGCCGGGCGGCGCCGGCAGCGTCAGCGGCTGCCAATTCGGCCGCGTGGCCGGCGCGGCGGCCGTCGTCGGCTCGCCGCCGCTCGGCGCGGCCGGTCCGTCGCACCCGGAAAGAGCCAGCGCGAAGAGGCCGAGCACCGTGATCACCCGTCGGACGGACACCGGTCGATGCTAACCACCGGAGGTCACGGGCGGCGGCCCCGCGCGGGCCGCGTCAGGCGCTCAGACGGTCGGCTGCTGCGACACCTCGCCGCCAGCGGTCTCCGCGAGGATCCGCTCGGCGACCTCCTTCATGGTCATCCGGTGGTCCATCGCCGTGCGCTGGATCCACTTGAACGCCTGCGGCTCGGTCATCCCGTAGGTGGTCATCAGCGCGCCCTTGGCGCGCTCCACCGCCTTGCGGATCTCCAGACGGTCGGTCAGGCTCGCGACCTCCGCCTCCAGGGCCGCGACCTCCGAGTAACGCGACAGCGCGATCTCCACCGCCGGGACCAGGTCGCTCTTCTGGAAGGGCTTCACGAGGTACGCCATCGCGCCCGCCGCCCGCGCCCGCTCCACCAGGTCACGCTGGCTGAACGCGGTCAGGATGATCACCGGGGCGATCCTGGCACCGGCGATGCGCTCGGCGGCGGCCAGCCCGTCCATGATCGGCATCTTGATGTCGAGGATGACGAGGTCGGGCTTCAACTCCTCGGCGAGGCGGACGGCTGTCTCGCCGTCACCGGCCTCCCCCACCACCTCGTAACCCTCTTCGACCAGCATCTCGGCGAGGTCCAGCCGGATCAGCGCCTCGTCCTCGGCGATCAGTACGCGCCTGCGCTCGGCATCCGTCGGCATCTCAGCCACCAGCCCTACCCCCACCATCGATCACTGCACGGCTACCCACCCATGCTCCCGCATGAGAGTAGTCGGGTACAGTAAGCGCCACCCGCCGGGATGGTGGAACGGCATACACGGAAGTCTCAAACACTTCTGCCCGAAAGGGCTTGCGGGTTCGAATCCCGCTCCCGGCACTTTGTCATACACGTGTTCGATGATGTAGGCGTGCATCCACCCCAGATGCGGGCGCGAGCTCGCGCCCTACGCGCTCAGGGACACAACATCCATGCTGTGGCTCGCAGGCTCTCCGTGCCATACAGCACGGTCTGGCACTGGTGCGTGGATCGACCCGAGCCGGTGAAGCGCGGCACGGAGCTACGGTGCTTCCGGTGCCGGCCGGATGTCGACAATCCGACCGACCCCGCGGCCTACGCCTACCTGCTCGGTCTCTACCTGGGCGACGGCCACCTGGTGACAACGGCACGCGTCCCCGTGTTGCGCATCTACTGTTCCAATGGGTGGCCCGGGTTGATTGAGGCGTGCGATGTGGCCATGCGCGCCGTTCTGGCGTCGAAGGTGCAGCGGGTCCAGAAACAGGGTTGCGTCGGCGTGCAGAGCTACGGCATCCACTGGCCGTGCCTGCTCCCGCAGCACGGCCCGGGTAGGAAACACGAGCGACCGATCGTCCTGGCCGACTGGCAACTGCCGATTCTCGAAGATCATCCCGGCGACTTCCTGCGCGGGCTCTTCCACTCCGACGGCTGCCGAACAGCCAACCGGGTCACGATGCGAGGTCGGCACTACATCTACCCGCGCTACATGTTCGTCAACGAGTCGGCCGACATCATGGGGCTCTGCCAGTGGGGCCTCGACCTGCTGGGCGTCGCCTGGCGGATGAACCGGCGCAACTCGCTGTCGGTGGCCCGGCGCGACGCGGTCGCCACGTTGGACCGGCACGTCGGCCCGAAGTCCTGACCGCCGCCCGCGCGGGTCGTGCCGATCGTGGGAGCCTGGCTGACGCGCGGGCGGATGGCCGGTGGCGGGGTCGACGACAGGGGTGGAATCTGATGCGGGTGGTCATCTTCGGTGCGACCGGCATGGTCGGCCAGGGTGTGTTGCGGGAGGCGCTGCTCGCCGAGGACGTGCGGGAGGTGCTCACCGTCGGCCGCAGGCCGACCGGTCGGCAGGACCCGAAGCTGCGGGAGCTGACGGTCGCGGACGTGGGCGAGTTGGCCGCGCTGCGCGCCGAGTTGACCGGCGTCGACGCGTGTTTCTACTGCCTGGGTGTGTCCTCGTTGGGTCTGGACGAGGCCGCGTACACGCGGGTCAGCTACGACTACCCGCTCGCGGCGGCGCGGTTGCTGGCCGAGGTGAGTCCGCAGGTCACGTTCGTCTACGTCTCGGGCGTCGGGACGGATTCGTCGGGTCAGGGTCGGGTCATGTGGGCGCGGGTCAAGGGCCGTACCGAGAACGCGATCATGGATCTGCTGCCCAACGGCTACGCGGCGCGTCCCGGTTTCATCCAGCCGACCCACGGGGCGGTGTCGCGGACCCGTGCGTACCGGATCGGGTACGCGGTGACGCGTCCGCTGTTCCCGGTGCTGCGTCGGTTGCTGCCGAACCAGGTCACCACGACGGACGGGATCGGTCGGGCGATGCTGCGGGTGGCTCGGGAGGGTTCGCCGACCCGCGTGCTGGGCAACCGCGAGCTGCGCTGAGGGTCAGCCGATCGTGTCGAGGGCCTGGGCGAGATCGGCGCGCAGGTCCTCGGGGTCTTCGAGGCCGATCGAGAGGCGCAGCAGGGCGGCGGCGGGTTTCGCGTCGCCCTCGACGGGCCGGTGGGTGAGCGAGGCCGGGTGCTGGATGAGGGTGTCGACGCCGCCGAGCGACACCGCGTGGGTGATGAGGTGACAGGCGCCGGCGACGGTCGCCGCGGCGGGTGCGCCGCCGCGTACCTCGAAGGCGAGCAGGCTGCCGGGTCCGGCCATCTGCCGGCCGACCAGCGCCGCCGGGTCGTCCACCGAGGGGTGGTGCACCCGGTGTACGGCGGGGTGGTCGGCGAGCCAGCCGGCGATCTTCTCGGCGGTGGCCTGTTGGGCGCGGACCCGCAGCGGCAGGGTTTGCAGGCCGCGGTGCAGCAGGTAGCCGCCGAGCGGATGCAGGATCGCGCCGGTGACCGCGCGGACCTGACGTAGGCGCACGGCCCAGTCGGCGTCGCAGGCGACGACGCCGGCGAGCACGTCGCCGTGCCCGCCGATGCTCTTGGTGGCGCTGTGCAGGACGAGGGTGGCGCCGTGCCGGGCGGGTTGTTGCAGCACGGGGGTGGCGACGGTGTTGTCGACAAGCAGCGGGATGTCGCCGGCCTCGGTGGCGAGGGCGGCGATGTCGACCAGGTCGAGGGTGGGGTTGGCGGGTGTCTCGACGATGACCAGTGCGGTGTCGGGTCGGATGGCGGCGGCGACCTCGTCGGGGTGCGCCCAGGTGACGGTGGTGCCGAGCAGACCGGTGGCGAGGACGTGGTCGGTTCCGCCGTAGAGGGGCCGGACGGCGACGACGTGCCGGCGGTCGTCGCGGGCGGCGGCGAGCAGGGTGGCGGTGAGGGCGGCCATGCCGCTGGCGAAGGCGACGGCCTGGGCGGTGCCCTCCAGTTCGGCGAGGGTGGTTTCGAAGCGGGCGACGGTGGGGTTCCAGAGCCGTTGGTAGACGGCGCTGCCTTCGGCGGGGAGGGTGCCGCCGGTGGCGAGCTGCTCGTACGCGGCGCCGCCGTCGTCGACCGAGGGCAGCGGGTTGGTGGTGGACAGGTCGATGGGTGGCACGTGCACGCCGAGGGTGCGTAGGTCGTCGCGGCCGGCGTGTACGGCCCGGGTGTCCACCGTCGTCATGCGGGTAGCGTCGAACATCTACCAACGATCAGGCAATGGTTCGGCAGATCATTCTGTCAATCAGCTTTGTTTCGGTGGTGGATTCGGGCGAGGATGGCGGAATGCCTCCTGAACCGAATGATGTGCGGCCGTATCCGGCCCTGGACGAGGTGGACCGCGCGATCCTCGGCGAACTGGCCGCGGATGGCCGCCTGCCGAACAACGCGCTCGCCGAGCGGGTGGGGGTCGCGCCGTCGACGTGCCTGACCCGTACGCGGGCGCTGCGCGAGCGGGGCGCGATCCGTGGATTCCACGCCGAGGTGGATCCGGCCGCGCTCGGTCTGCCGTTGCAGGCGTTGGTGTCGGTGCGTCTGACCGCGCACGAGCGGGCGGCGGTGGACGCGTTCCGGGCCCGGTCGGTGCGACTGCCGGGGGTGGTGTCGGTGTTCCACGTCGCCGGTGCGGACGACTACGTGCTGCACGTGCGGGCGGCGTCCGGGGACGCGTTGCGGGACTTCGTGCTGGACCATCTGGCGGTCGACCCGGTGGTGCAGCACACCCAGACCAGCCTGATCTTCGAGCAGGCGCGCGGGATGGGTTGAGCAGCGGTTGGAATGAACGGGCAGGCCGGGGAGTTGGCACAACGTGTGATCACCGTACCGTTGTCTGTTCTTGATCTTGCCCCGGTCGCCAAGGGCACCACTGTCGGCGCGGCCCTGGAGGCCACCACCGAGCTGGCGCGACGCACCGAGGAGTTGGGCTACCGCCGGTTCTGGGTGGCCGAGCACCACAACATGCCGGCGATCGCCAGCTCGGCTCCGGCGGTGCTGCTGGCGCACCTGGCCGCGAACACCTCGACGATCCGCCTCGGTTCGGGCGGGGTGATGCTGCCCAACCACGCGCCGCTGGTGGTGGCCGAGCAGTTCGGCACCCTGGAGGCGCTGCACCCCGGTCGGATCGACCTGGGCATCGGCCGAGCGCCGGGCACCGACCAGGTGACCGCGCTGGCGTTGCGGCGCACCATGGAGGGCCTGTCCGCGGAGCACTTCCCCCGCGAGTTGGCGGACCTGATGAACTACTTCAGCGGCGAGAAGCCCGGGCAGATCATCGCCATGCCGGGGCAGGGTGCGCAGCCGGCCGTGTGGCTGCTCGGCTCCAGCGGGTTCAGCGCCCAGCTCGCCGGGCTGCTGGGTCTGCCGTTCTCGTTCGCGCACCACTTCAGCTCGGCGAACACCCTGCCGGCGTTGGCCCTGTACCGGCAGAACTTCCGGCCGTCGCAGTGGTTGGACAAGCCGTACGCGATGGTGGCGGTCAACGCGGTGTGCGCGGAGACCGACGAGCGGGCCGAGTGGCTGGCCGGGCCGAGCGCGTTGTCGTTCCTGAAGCTGCGTTCCGGGCGGCCCGAGCCGCTGTCGACGCCCGACGAGGCGGCGGCGTACCCGTACTCCGAGTTCGAGAGGGAGTTCGTCCTGCAACGCCGCGACGGTCAGGCGATGGGCTCGCCGGAGACGGTAGGCCGGCAGCTGACCGAGCTGGTGGAGCGCACCGGCGCGGACGAGCTGATGCTGACCACGCTGGTGTACGACGTGAAGGACCGGGTGCGGTCGTACGAGCTGATCGCCGAGCAGGTGGCGGGCGGTCTGCACCGGAAGGCGTGAAACACGATCTTCACGTCAGCGTCACCCCGCCGACCCGGACGGTGCCTAATGTTGGTTCCGGTGGTGGTACGGCACTCTCGGTCGGGACGGGTCGAGAGTGCCGCGGTGTGGCGCACCGGGCCGGAGCTGAGCGGATTCCGCGGCTGCGGCCCGGTGCCTGCCACCCTAGGCGACCCGGTTCGGGATCGCCAGGGGTCAGATCAGCGTAGGTGGATGTCCGGGGTGGGCGGGTCGGCCATCCCGTTGCCGATGAAGAACCCCGGGTGCGGCGGTTGGTTGTAGGCGGTGTTCTGCCACGCGATCGCCACCCGATACTGCGGGTCGTGCATCAGCGTGTAGATGCGGGTGCTGGTCGGGGTGGGCGTGCTGTAGATACGCAGCGCCCGGCTGTCGCTGGTTCGCCAGACCACCTCCTCACGCCAGTCACCCAGGATGTCGCCGGACAGCGCCGGGGTGGACTTGGTGCCGTTGTTCGACGCCACCGAACTGCCGGTCAGCAGGCGGGTGTCGCCGCCGGTGCCGTACTTGTCGACAGCCGTGCCGTCCAGCAGCTCCCGCACCGGGTCACCGTCCCACCAGGCGAGGAAGTTCGCCGACGACGGCTTACGGCCGATGTTCTGCCCCCTGGTGTTGGCCAGCCCGGCAACCGCCGACGACCACGACTCCGCGCCGGGGCTGCCCGCCCAGATGTCCGCCGAGACACCCCGGCCGTTGTCGCCGGAGGCCGGCGTGGACCAGAGCACCTGACCGGTACGGGCGTCGGCGAAGTAGGAACTTGGCTTGCTGGCGTCCTCGTCGACCTTGAACACCTCCAGGCCGGAGCGGCCCGGGTCGAGGTCTCCGACGTGCAGGGCGTCCCCGTGCCCGTTGCCGGTGGAGTGCAGCAGCCGACCGTTGTCGTCGATGGTGGCCGCGCCGTACACGATCTCCTGACGGCCGTCGCCGTCGACGTCGGCCACCGACAGCTGGTGGTTGCCCTGCCCGGCGGCGGCACCGTTGCCGGAGGAGTTCGAGTCGAACGTCCAGCGCCTGGTCAGCGTGCCGTTGCGGAAGTCCCAGGCCGCGATCACCGCACGGGTGTAGTAGCCCCGAGCCATGATCAGTGAGGGGCGCTGCCCGTCCAGGTACGCGGTGCCGGCGAGGAACCGGTCCACCCGGTTGCCGTACGAGTCACCCCACGAGGACACCGTGCCGCGCGGCGGGTCGTAGTTGACGGTGGAGAGCACCGCGCCGGTCTGACCGTCGAACATGGTCAGGTACTCCGGGCCGCTGAGCACGTAACCGCTGGAGTTGCGGTGGTCCGCCGACGACGATCCGATGACCTGACCGGTGCCGGAACGGGTGCCGTCGGCGGTCTTCATGGCCACCTCCGCGCGGCCGTCACCGTCGTAGTCGTACACCTGGAACTGGGTGTAGTGGGCGCCGGCGCGGATGTTGCGGCCCAGGTCGAGCCGCCACAACCGGGTGCCGCCGAGGGTGTACGCGTCGACGTAGACGTTGCCGGTGTAGCCGGACTGGGAGTTGTCCTTGGCGTTCGACGGATCCCACTTGAGCACGATCTCGTAGCTGCCGTCGCCGTTCAGGTCACCCACCGAGGCGTCGTTGGCGCTGTAGGTGTAGCTCTCGCCGCTGGGCGTGCTGCCGCCGGCCGGGACCTGCAACGGCACGTCCAGGTAACCCGCGCCGAACTGCAACGCCGGTGCCGACGCCGCCTGCTCGACGCCGCCGACCACGGCCCGCACGGTGTACGCCGAGCCGGCCGCCGCGCCGCTGTCGAGGTAGTTGGTGGCGCCGGTGATCGGACTGGCGTTGACCCTGGTCGAGCTCCGGTAGAGGTTGAACGCCACCCCGGCGGTCTCGGTGCCGAGCAGCCGCCAGGAGACCAGGTTGCCGCTGCCGGAGCGGATACTGACCAGGCCGCGGTCCAGGTTCTCCATCTGCAGCACCCCGTTGGTCGGGGGTGGCGTCGTGGGCGGTGGCGTGGTCGGGGGCGGGGTGGTCGGCTCTTCGGTGGGCGGTGGTGTGGTCGGCTCCTCGGTGGGCGGGGCGCCGGTGCACGTCGCGCCGTTGAGCGCGAAGCTACCCGGCACCGGGTTGCTGCCGGTCCACGAACCGTTGAAGCCGAACGAGGCGGAGCCGTTGGTGGCGAGGCTCCCGTTGTAGTCGACGTTGCGGGCGGTGACCTGGGCACCGGACTGGCTGACGCTTGCGTTCCACGCCTGGGTGACCTGTTGGCCTGCGGCATACGACCAGGTGAGGGCCCACCCGTTGACCGGGTCGCCGAGGTTGGTGACGGTGACGTTGGCACCGAAGCCGCCCTGCCACTGGTTCGTGATCTGGTAGTCGACGCGACAGCCGACGGCGGCGGCCGAGGCGACGACCGTACCGAGGGTGCCGACCACGACGGCGGCGGCTGTCGTACCGGCGAGCAGGATCAGCCGATGTCTGGACGGGTGCATGGACTGCCTCCGGGGATCCGGTGATGATCGCTGAGGACCACTGGCCCTGCCCGGGAAGCACAGTGGACCGGCCCGGCCGCGACGGCGGACGGCGATCTGATCGGGGGTGAACGCCCTGGAACTCACGGATCCGACTCAAGCCGCATCGTAGGGCAAGCGCTTTCCGCTCCGCAATATCGATACCTGTCGCATCGATACTGGGTCTTGCGCCGGCGATCGATGCCTGATCAACTCGTTGAGGTGACCGATCCGCACATGGACCCCGACGAGTTCCGCCGCGCTGGCCACGCCGTCGTCGACTGGATCGCCGACTACTGGGAGACAGTCGGGCGACGGCCGGTTTCCCCGTCCGACCCGCCCGGCACGGTCGCCGCCGCTCTCCCCACCACGCCACCCACCACCGGCGGCGAACCGGTCGAGGCCGTCCTCGCCGACCTGGATGCGATCGTCGTACCGGGGCTGACCCACTGGCAGCACCCGAGCTTCTTCGGCTACTTCCCGGCCAACACCTCCGGCCCGAGCGTGCTCGGCGACCTGGTCAGCTCCGGGCTCGGTGTGCAGGGCATGCTCTGGGCCACCAGCCCCGCCTGCACCGAGCTGGAGACGGTGCTGATGGACTGGCTGGCCCAGCTACTGGACCTGCCGCAGCGGTTCCGCTCCACCGGCAGCGGCGGCGGCGTCATCCAGGACTCCGCCTCCTCGGCGACCCTGGTGGCCACCCTGACCGCACTGCACCGGGCCAGCGGGGGCCGCTGGCGCGACACCGGCATCGACCGGCGCTACCGCGCCTACACCTCCACCCACGGGCACTCCTCCATCGAGAAGGCCGTCCGGATCGCCGGCCTGGGCAGCGAAGGGGTCCGCGCGATCGACGTCGACCCGGACACCCAGGCGCTGCTGCCCGCCGCGCTACGCGCGGCCATCGAAGCCGACCTGGCAGCCGGGGACGTACCGGCCATCGTGGTGGCCACCATCGGCACCACCTCCACCACCGCCGTCGACCCGGTGCCGGAGATCGGAGCCATCTGCGCGGAGTACGGCATCTGGCTGCACGTCGACGCCGCGTACGCGGGCTCCGCCGCCGTCTGCCCCGAACTACGGTGGTCGCACGCCGGCCTCGAGTACGCCGATTCGTACTGCTTCGACCCGCACAAGTGGCTGCTCACCGGCTTCGACTGCGACGCGTTCTGGGTGGCCGACCGGGCCGAGTTGATCGAGGCGCTGACCGTGCTGCCGGAGTTTCTGCGTAACGCGGCCTCCGACTCCGGCGCGGTGATCGACTACCGCGACTGGCAGGTGCCGCTGGGTCGACGCTTCCGGGCCCTGAAGCTGTGGTTCGTGCTGCGCTGGTACGGCGCCGAAGGGTTGCAAGCGCACATCCGCTCCGGCGTGCGGCTCGCCGAGCGGTTCGCCGAACAGGTTCGCGCCGATGACCGGTTCGAGTTGGCGGCGGCGCACCCGTTCGCGCTTGTCTGCTTCCGGCTGCGCGCCGACGACGACGTCAACGCCGCGCTGCTGGCCTCGGTGAACGCCACCGGGCGCGTGCACCTGACGCACACTCGGGTCGCCGGCCGCTACACGCTGCGGATCGCCATCGGCTCCCCGCAGACCACCGAAACGCACATCGACGACGCCTGGACACTGCTCGCCACCACGGCCAACGACCTACTCACCCCCTGACCTCGCCCGTCGCCGTCGCGGCCGTCGCGGTCGCGAGCGTCGTCCTCGGGTCCTCGCGGTCGCCGCGGTCGCGACCGTCGCCCTCGCGCCCCGCGCCCCGCGCCCCGCGCCCCGCGCCCCGCGCCCCGCGCCCCGCGCCCATGATCCGAACAACATCCCCGATGTTGCTGCCTCCGACACGCGCGAGACACCAACATCCCCGATGTTGCGCGGATCTTGGGCCGTGCGCCTGGCGCAGGCGGCCGCGAGCGCGGCCGGTGCCTTGCCGTCGAGCGGGGGGTGGCGAGCGGGGTGGCGAGCGAGCGGGGGTCAGCGTGGGTTGGGCGTACCCGTTTGGGTCAGCTCGGCCGGAGCCGCGCCGGCAGCACCAACGCCGGCAAGTGCGGCCGGGGCGGGCACGGGAGAAACGTTTGCGGCCTTCGCGGCCTCGGCGCGTGCCCGCCGGGTTCGGCGAAGGGCCCGCACGGCCAATACCAGGGCGGCCAACCAGCCGACGGCCAGCAGGGCGTACGTGATGGGGCGGACCGGGCCGTCCAGTTCGGCGGAGCGGATCAGGGTGCGGGCGTTGGTCAGCACGATCACGCCGCCGACCGCTGCGCCGAGCAGTTGGGCGGGCACGATTCGCACCAGCCAGGCGGCCAGCGGGGCGGCGATGAGCCCCCCGACCAGCAGTGCGGCGACGGTGGGGAGCAGGAACCCCTCGGTGCCCAGCCCGATCAGGAAACCGACGCTGGCGGCGCCGGCCACGACGAACTCGGCGGTGTCCACCGAGCCAATCACCTTGCGGGGTTCCATCCGGCCGGAGACCAGTAGTGCCGGCGTGGCAACCGGGCCCCACCCGCCGCCACCGGTCGCGTCGACGAAGCCGGCGACCAGGCCCAGGGGGCCGAGGAAGCGACCGCGGAGCCGCCCGCCGACCCGATCGGTGCGCAACGGGCGGGCGAAGCGAACCAGCAGGTACGCGCCGAGCGTGAAGAGGATGCCGGCCATCCACGGCGCGGCGGCCTCGGTGGAGATCGAACTGAGCACCGTGGCACCGGCGAAGGCACCGATCGCGCCGGGCAGGGCGATGCGGGTCACCACTCGCCAGTCGACGTTGCCGAACCGCCAGTGCGCGACCCCGGCGGCGAGGGTGGTGCCGATCTCGGCCAGGTGCACCGATGCCGAGGCGGCGGCCGGGGCGACTCCGGCGACCAGCAGCAGCGTCGACGAGGTCAACCCGTACGCCATGCCGAGCGAACCATCGATCAACTGCGCGACGAGCCCGACCAGAGCGAGGACCAGTAGCTTGCGCACGAGCGCCCCCTGACTTTTCGGTATCTCCTATCGACTTGGTCGACAATGCGGCACGGGGCAGCCACGGTCAAGCCCCCGATCGGTGGATGGGACGCCACCGCGCGGCGCTCCCCGGTGGACCAACCACGCGACGCTTCGCAGCGCGCGGCGGTCCCGCCGCGTCGACCACCGGACGCTTCACCACCGGCCAGATCTTGGACAGTTTCCGTTGCCTGGGCGGGCCCTGCCAACGGAAACTGTCCAAGATCTCCCGGAGCCCGCGGCGAACTGTGCACCAACTCCGACAACGCCGCCCCGGACTGGGTGTCGACTCCCACAAGGCCGTCCCGAACGCTGCACCGAGCCCCACAAGGTCGCCCCGGACGCTGCGCCGGCTCCCAGAAGACCGCGCCGGAACGGTGCCGGGGCCGGCAGGACGGCGGACGGTTCGCTGGCTTAGCGCCTCAGCGCGGTGATCGCGGATGTCGAACTGCTCCCGAACAGCAGAGCACGACGCGACACCGCAGCGCACGACGCGACACCGCAGAGCACGACGCGACACCGCAGAGCACGACGCGACACCGTGACGGTGGCCCGGGATGGGCCGGCGCTCAGGTCCAGGCGCGCGGGTCGGCGACCAACTCCATGACCCGCGCGGGCAGGGTGCCTGCTGCCACGTCGGCGACGCTGACCAGTTCCAGGATTTCGCGCTCGCTCGCCCGCAGCGCGATCCAGACTTCCTGGAGCGCGCGGGCCGGGCCGTGGTAGCCGAGTTGTTCCGGGCGCTGGCCGCGTACGTGCGCCAGCGGCCCGTCGATCACCCGGATGACCTCGGCGAGGGAGATCTCCTCGGCGGGGCGGGCCAGCCAGTAGCCGCCCTCCGGGCCACGCTGGGCGTGCACGATGCCGCCGCGGCGCAGCTGGAGCAGGATGCTCTCCAGGAACTTCGGCGGGATCTCCTGGGCTCGGGCGATCTGGTCGGCCGTGACCGGCCGTCCGCGCCCCGGACCACTGGCCGTCGCGGCGAGCTCGGCGGCCGCGCGGAGGGCGTAGTCGACCCGGGCGGAGAGGCGCATGTCGGCAAGGTTAGTCGCTGGTCAACCGGGCGGGCGGGCGACCCTCGGCCGATCGGACACGCATCGACGGAAATCCGCGAATTCGCGCCCTCGGGGTGGACCAGTGAAGTGCGTCATGATCCACGACAAGGTGGGGGCCGAAAAGCCGTTCCGGAGCGTCCCTATGCTGGGCGGGAGTACGACTGCCTGGCCGTTTACCCGACCGCCGGCAAGATATGGACAAACGCCCGGGCACCCTCGGGGGGAAGGCAATACGATGACCGATACCGCGACACGTACCTGGGATGGCATGACCATCCCGGTGGCCGGCACCTATCTTCTCGATCAGGCGCACAAGCGGATCGGTTTCCTGTCCCGGCACATGATGGTGAGCCCGGTACGCGGCGAGTTCGCCGAAGCCACCGCGCAGGTCTTCGTGGCGGAGGATCCGCTGCTCTCCTCGGTGACGGCGACCATCATGTCGGCCAGCATCACCACCGGGAGCATCGACCGGGACACGCATCTCAAGAGCGCCGACTTCCTCGACGTGGAGCGCTATCCCACTCTCGAATATCGAAGCACCGGCATTAAGTGGCAGGGCAACGACAACCCCATATTCCAGTGGGCCCGTCTGCGCAACCATCGGCTGGGTGGACGAGGCCGGAGTCACATTGTTCCGCCGCAGTCCGACGGCGTTCCCGGACGATTCGTCCTCACCGGTGAGTTGACCGTGAAGGGAATCACCCGGTCTGTCGACCTGGAGGTGAATTTCGGCGGCGCACGGCAGGATCCGTACGGGCAGAACATCTTCGGTTTCAGCGCTACGGCCGAGATCAACCGCGAGGACTACGGCCTGCTCTGGAACGTCGTCCTGGAGAGCGGCGGGGTGCTGGTCGGTAAGACGGTACAGATCGAGATCGCCGGCGAGACCATCTACCAGGGCTGATCGACGTCATCCCCGCCAGGTTGCCTGGCGGGGATGAGCGACAACTGCCTGGCGGGGATGGTCGAGAACGTCAGGTGCCGACGCGGCGCAGCAGACCCTCCTGGACGGCGCTGGCGATCTGCCGGCCGTCGGTGGTGAACATCCGGCCGGTCGCCAGCCCACGGGCCCCGGACGCCGACGGACTCAGGCAGTCGTAGAGGAACCACTCGTCGGCACGGAACGGCCGGTGGAACCACAGGGCGTGGTCCAGGCTCGCCCCGACCAACCCGCCCGGCCCCCACACCTCACCGTGCGCGGAGAGCACCGAGTCGAGCAGGGTGAGGTCCGAGGCGTAGGTGAGCGCGCAGGCGTGCAGCAGCGGATCGTCGGGCAGTTTGCCGTCGATGCGCATCCAGACCCGCTGGTGCGGGTCGGCGGGCCGGTCGCCGGGGCGAACCCAGCCGGGCTCCCCCACATAGCGCACGTCGATCGGTCGCGGAATCTGACCCCAGATGCCCAGCCGCTCCGGGTAGCGGGCGAGCCGGTCGGCCATCGTCGGCACGTCCTGCGGCAAGGGTACGTCCAGCGGGGCGGTGACCTGGTGGTCCAGACCCTCCTCGGCCCGCTGGAACGACGCCGACATGAAGAAGATCGGCTTGCCGTGCTGGAGGGCGACCGAGCGGCGGACCGAGAACGACCGTCCGTCGCGGATGTTCTCCACCTGGTACTCGATCGGCTCGACCGGGTCGCCGGGGCGGACGAAGTAGCCGTGCAGCGAGTGCACGAACCGCTCCGGGTCGACGGTGCGGCCGGCGGCGACCAGGGCCTGACCTGCGACCTGGCCGCCGTACACCCGTTGTGGACCGACCGGGGGGCTCATCCCCCGGAAGGTCATCTCCCCGGTCGGGTCGAGGTCCAGCACTTCCAGGAGCTGGTCCACGGCGGCCTGGCCGACCGCGACCCGACCGTCGCTCACTGCAGGGCCCGCGCCGACGCCGCGTCGACCAGCGAACCGAGCTGGTGGACGCGCAGCGTGTTGGTCGAGCCGGGGGTGCCGGGCGGGCTACCCGCGACGATCACCACGTAGTCACCGGGGTTGGCCCGGTTGAGGCCGAGCAGCGCCTGGTCGACCTGACGGAACATGTCGTCGGTGTGCTGCACGAACGGCATCAGGAAGGTCTCCACGCCCCAGGTGAGGGCGAGCTGGTCGCGCACCTCGGGGACGGGCGTGAAGGCCAGCAGCGGCAGGTCGCAGTGCAGGCGGGACAGCCGTCGGACGGTGTCGCCGGTCTGCGAGAAGGCGACGAGCGCCTTGGCGTTGATGGCCCGGGCGATCGACGAGGCGGCGACGGTGAGCGCGCCACCGTGGGTACGCGGGTCGTGCTGCAACCGGGGAACGCCGATCGAGCCGGACTCGGTGGTCGTCACGATCTTGGCCATGGTGCTGACGGTCAGCACCGGGTACTTTCCGACGCTGGTCTCGCCGGAGAGCATCACCGCGTCCGCACCGTCGAGCACCGCGTTGGCGACGTCGGAGGCCTCTGCCCGGGTGGGACGGGAGTTCTCGATCATGGAGTCGAGCATCTGGGTGGCCACGATGACCGGCTTGGCATTTTCCCGGCACAGTTGCACGGCGCGCTTCTGCACCAGGGGGACCTGGTCCAGCGGCATCTCGACACCGAGGTCACCGCGGGCGACCATGACGCCGTCGAAGGCCAGCACGATGGCCTCCAGGTGCTCCACCGCCTCCGGCTTCTCGACCTTGGCCAGCACCGGGCGGAACACGCCCTCCTCGGCCATGATGCCGTGCACGAGCTTGATGTCCTCCGCCGAGCGGACGAAGGAGAGCGCGACCAGGTCGACGCCGAGCCCGAGGGAGAAGCGCAGGTCCTCGGCGTCCTTGTCCGACATGGCGGGCACGCTGACCGCCACGTTGGGCAGCGAGACGCCCTTGTTGTTGGAGACCGGGCCGCCCTCGGTGACCAGGCAGCGGATGTCGTTGCCGGTGACGTCGGTGACCTCGACGGCGACCCGACCGTCGTCGATCAGCAGCCGGTCACCGGGCTTCACCTCGTGCGGCAACTTCTGGTAGGTGCAGGAGACCCGCTCCTTGGTGCCGATGATGTCGTCACCGGTGATCACGACCGAGTCGCCGGTGCGCCACTCGTGTGGGCCGTCGGCGAACCGACCGAGCCGGATCTTGGGGCCCTGGAGGTCGGCGAGGACGGCCACCGGCTTACCTGCCGCCTCGGACGCCTCCCGGACCAGTCGATAGACCGCCTCGTGGTCGGCGTGGCTGCCGTGGCTGAAGTTGAGCCTCGCCACGTTCATGCCGGCCTCGACGAGACCCCGGATGCGCTCCGGGGACGAGGTGGCGGGACCAAGAGTGCAGACGATCTTCGCGCGGCGTGTCACGCCCATCAGGCTAGTCTCTCCTTCAGGTCGGACTCGGGACCGACCCATTGCAGGCAGCGGAACATGTGTCCAACGACGCGCGGCGCGCGTCGGGCCGGCGGGCGGAACCGCACCGGGAACGTTGTGGCGACGGGCATCAGCGACCGCGCGCCGGGAATCGTACGCCTCCGGTGACGTGCGCTGTCGGGGTGCTCCCGGGCGCGGCCTGCCATCAGTGCCCCGACGGCGGCAGGGTGGGCACCGCGGTGAGCAGCTCACGCGGGTCGTAGCGGCGCTTGGCTCGGCGTAACCGGGGCCAGTTCGCGCCGTAGGCGAGCCGGACCCGATCGGTCTCCTCGGGGGCGAGCAGGTTGGGGTAACCGCCGGGCAGCGCGTGCGGGGCGAGCCCCGCCGAGGTGCGCTCGGCCCACTCCCGGTGCGGCTCGGCCTGCTCACCGGGCGCCCAGACCGCGATGATCTCGGTGAGCAGGTGGTCGGTGCGCAGCCCGAACGCCGTGTCGGCGAGCCGGACCCGGGTGGCCGCACCGTGGAAGTGGTGCACGGCCAGCGCGGAGAACGGCGAGCTGACCTGCCGGGCGGCGTCGACGATCACGTCCACCGCGCTGTCGGTAAACGTGGGAAGCCAGCGGGTGCGCAGCAGGTAGTGGTTGCCGTCGACCATTCCGCCGTCGAACATCCGCAACGCGTCCGCGTACGGCATCGGGGCGATCTGGTCGACCAGCGGGGTGCCCAGGGCGCGCAGCCGGTCCATCCACGGCAGCCCGGCGTCCAGGTCCGGGCCGCTGTAGAACGGGCAGACGAAGATCACCGGTTCGCCGGCCGGGCCGGGCAGGAAACCGGTCATCACGGTCAACTCGTCCGGGGCCTCGGCGACCAGCGCGCCGTAGCCGCGTAGCACGTCCGGCGCCTCGGCCAACGCGAACATGACCATGCCGGCCAGCACGCCGGGCAGCCGGTGCGCGCGGAAGCGCAACTCGGTGACGACGCCGAGGTTGCCGCCGCCGCCGCGCAGCGCCCAGTACAGCTCGGCGTCGTGCCGGGCGTCGGCGGTGACCCGGCGGCCGTCGGCGAGGACCACCTCCGCGCCGAGCAGGCTGTCCAGGGTCAGCCCGAACCGGCCGCACAGTGGGCCGTACCCGCCGGCGAGGCCGAGCCCGGCCATGCCCACGTCGCCGACCGTGCCGGTGGGCACCACCAGGTCGTACGGGCGGGCGGCGGCGAGCAGCTCCGCGGCCGTGGTGCCGCCGCCGACGGTCACCGTGGCCGTGTCCGGGTCGACCCGGACGGCACGCAGCCCGGTCAGGTCGAGCACCAGGCCGCCGTCGCGTAGCGCCCGGCCCGCCCAGTCGTGCCCTCCGGAGCGGACCGACAGGGGCAGGTGGCACCGGGCGGCGATGCGGACCGCGGCGGCCACCTCGTCGGTGTCCCGGCAGCTCGCGACCAGGGCGGGCGTGCGCTGGACCGCGCCGTTCCAGAGCCTTGTGGTGGTGGTGTACGCGGGCTCGCCCGGCTCGTGCAGCCGGTCGCCGAGCAGGGCACGCAGCCGGGCGGCGGCCGTCGCGACATCGGGGGTGGCGGCGGAGCTCATGGCGACTCCTCGACCGGGGCCGATCCATGGCTCCGGGTACGCCCCGGCGGCGGCCCTCGCTGGGCGCGACCGTAGCACCGGCGGGCGGCCGGGCGCCGTCGCCATCACGACAGCCGCCGATTGACCGACCAATCAGCTCTCGGCCTTGACCAGCGGAAACTCCAGGGAACCGGCCGGGCAGAGGAAGGTCAGCACGTCCACCCGGTAGAGCCCGGCCTGCACCGCCGGGTCGGCCTCCAGCACGCTGCGCACGTCCTCGACGCTGCCGGTGCGGGCGAGCCCGAAGCCGATCGGGGGCTCCGGGTTGCTGGTCGTCCCGTCGATCGAGCCGGACACCAGGATGATGCCGCTTCGCTGCAACGCCTGCATGTGTTCGGCGTGCTCGGCCTGCAGCCGCTGCACGGTCTCGGCGGGCAGCACCCGCCCGGCCGCGCCGGGATAGAGCACGATGCACTCGTACGTGTCGAGCGCGAAGTTGACCTGCGGCACTCCCGCCATGGGTGCTCCCTCCGCCGTCGCGCCGGAACCCACCGGCCCCGGCCAGCGTCGCACGTACGCCCCGGTCGTATCTGTCGCTTCCGGGTAACCGTCGGTGGGCGGGTGACGTGTCCAGTCGCACAGTCGGCGAACCGGCGGTGTCACTGTCGAGTTCCGGGGGATGATCTACCCATGGCGACAAACATCAGTGAGCAGCCCGCGAAGGCGTCCGGCACGTACCGCATCGGTGGCGACGTCACGGTCAACCGGCTCGGCTACGGGGCTATGCAGATCACCGGCCCGGGTGTCTGGGGAGACCCGAAGGACCCGGCCGAGGCGGTCCGGGTGCTGCGCCGAGCGGTCGAGCTGGGCGTGACGTTCATCGACACCGCCGACTCGTACGGGCCGTTCGTCTCGGAGTTGCTGATCCGTGAGGCCCTGCACCCGTACGCCGACGATCTGGTCATCGCGACCAAGGGTGGGTTCACGCGGGCCGGGCCCGGCGACTGGCGCGTCGTCGGCCGCCCGGAGTACCTGCGCCAGCAATGTGAGCTGAGCCTGCGCCACCTGGGCCTGGACAGCATCCCGCTCTACCAGTTGCACCGGATCGACCCGAAGGTGCCGCTCGCCGAGCAACTCGGTGAGCTGGCGTTGCTGCGGCAGGAGGGCAAGATCCAGCACATCGGCCTGTCCGAGGTGAGCGTCGCGCAAATCGAGGAGTCCCAGGCGATCACCACGATCGCGTCCGTGCAGAACCTGTACAACCTCGCCAACCGCAGCGCCGAGGACGTGCTGGAGTACTGCGAGCGCAACGACCTCGCGTTCATCCCGTGGTTCCCGATCGCCACCGGTGAGCTGGCCCGTCCGGGTGGGCCGCTGGACGCGATCTCCACCGCGCACGGCGCGTCGCCCGCGCAGCTCGCGCTGGCCTGGCTGCTGCGCCGTTCGCCGGTGATGCTGCCGATCCCCGGTACGTCCTCGGTGGCGCACCTGGAGGAGAACGTCGACGCGGCCGACGTGCGACTCACGGACGACGAGTTCGAGGCGCTCGCCAAGGCGAGCTGACCCGCCGGTCTGGACGCCGCCGGTGTCAGTCGGCGGCGTCCGCGCCAGGATCCCGGGCGGCGTCCGGACCGGGCTCCCGGGCGACCCGCAGTGCCTCGGTCGCCTGGGCCAGCAGGCGCGCGGAGTCGGTGCGTCCGCTCACCTGGAGTTCCACCTCGGTGTCGCCGGCCTGGATCCGGATGCTGGCCTCGGTGCGCTGCTGGTCGGCCCAGGACTGCAACAGGTTGAACAGACCTGGCAGCAGGCCCTGGGCCAGCACCGCGATGATCACCGCGTCGCTGAAGCCCGGCCGGCCCCCGCCGCCACCGGCCTGGCGGACGACCGGCCGGTACTCCGGATGGCGGTGGATCCAGGCCAGCAGGTCGACCGACGGCTGCTGTCGCTGCCGGGGGTTGATGGTCAGCCGCACGGGCAGCCGGGCGGCGGTGTTGCTGTCGGTCACAGGCTCTCCCGGTCAGTTGGTGGCGGGGCGGAAGGTGACGCCCTCCCCCGCCGCGGTGGCGACGCCGGTGACGACGAACGTGTCGTCGTCGGTGAACGGTGAGGTGCCGCCGAAGTACGTGTTGGTTCCGCTGACCTGCACCCTGCCCCGGGTCTCGGTCGGGGTGGAGACCTGGGCGCTGGCCGGGCCGGTCAACTCGAGGGCGAGCTTCGGGTACTCCAGGATCTTCCAGGTGACCTTCTGCGCGGACCCGCCGTAGTAGCGGAACGCCCCACCGCCACCTACCTGGCCTTCATGGCCATCGGCCAGTACGACATCGTCACCGACACCACTCCGAGCGGCCAGCCGGTGGTCAACGCGTACAGCACCTCGCTGGGCGCCCTCGGGCCGGCCGCGCGGGCCAGCATCGAGCGGACCGCCGAGATCGTCGACTGGGAGAGCGGGATCTTCGGGCCGTATCCGTTCGAGGCGCAGGGTGGCGTGGCCGGTCCGGTCGACGGCATCGGCTTCGCCCTGGAGACGCAGACCCGATCGGTGTACGGCCCGGGCTTCTGGCGACGCGGCGCCAACACCTATGTGGTGGTGCACGAGAACGCCCACCAGTGGTTCGGTGACTCCGTGTCGGTCGCCGAGTGGCGCCACATCTGGCTCAACGAGGGTTTCGCCTCGTACGCCGAGTGGCTGTGGTCGGAGGAGCAGGGTGAGGGCACGGCCCAGGAGCTGTTCGACTTCACCTACGCCAGCTACCCGGCCGACGACGAGTTCTGGCAGGTGCTGCCCGGTGACCCGGGTGCCGACCGGGTGTTCGACGACGCCGTCTACGACCGGGGCGCGATGACGTTGCACCAGCTCCGGCTGGCCGTCGGCGACGACGCGTTCTTCGAGATCCTGCCGCCCTGGGCCACCGAGCACCGGTACGGCAACGGCACGATCGCGCAGTTCCAGGCGCTGGCGGAACGGATCTCCGGGCTGGACCTGGACGACCTGTTCACCACCTGGCTCTTCACCACCGGCCGACCCGACGTGGCCAGTGCGGCCCGCAAGACCGCGCCGCCGACCGAGCCGAAGTCCTGGGCCAAGATCCGCGAGTCACACCACCTGATGTCGCACTAGCCCCGCACCGCCCAGCCCCTACCGCCCTACCGCGTCGACCGCCCTACCGCCCTACCGCCCTACCGCCCTACCGCCCTACCGCGTCGATCATGGAGTTGTGGTGCCTGACATATCGGGCAAGGATGAACCTATTACCCACCACAACTCCAT
>NZ_JBDPLX010000022.1:0-119174 GCF_039871815.1 Micromonospora sp. B9E7 | reverse complement strand
GGAACGTCAATCCCTGACCGAACAACACCTCAATCTGCGCCCGCTCCGCGGACGACAACCTCTGCCCCGGCATGACCCCTCATCCTGACGAGAATCCACCCCGTTGCAACAACCACTTGAGCCCAAGGCCCAGCGACAGGCCGGCTTCCTGAAACCCGAGTGGATCATGTGAGGCGAGTCGGGAGCACGGGCGCGTCGACGGTGGGGAGCTGACGGCGTACCACCGCAGGAGCGCAACCTGCGGACGAGCCGTGACCAGGGTCAGGGCTGGGGCGACCGTCCCCGGCGCAGGGATCAAGCCGGACCGCCCGGAGCGGGGGACGGTCGCCCCAGCCGCACCGCAACCAACGACCGCCGTACCCCAGGGAAAGCGCGGGATACGGCGGTCGGTACGGCGGACCTCAGGAACCGGGGGTGTTGTTGGCACCCTTCGCGGTGGCCGTGAGGTAGTCGCGGTTGAGTCGGCCAATGGTGTTCAGCGGGATGCCCTTCGGGCAGGCCGGGGTGCACTCGCCCGCGTTGGTGCAGCCGCCGAAGCCGGCCTCGTCGTGCGCGTCGACCATGCCGATCACCCGGGTGTACCGCTCGGGCTGGCCCTGCGGCAGCAGCGAGAGCTGGGTGAGCTTGGCGGCGGTGAAGAGCATGCCGGAGCCGTTCGGGCAGGCCGCCACGCAGGCGCCGCAGCCGATGCAGGCCGCCGACTCGAAGGCGGCGTCGGCGTTGGCCTTGGCCACCGGCGTGGAGTGCGCCTCGGGCGCGCTACCGGTCGGCGCGGTGACGTAACCACCGGCCGCGATGATCTTGTCGAAGGCGCTGCGGTTGACCACCAGGTCCTTGACGACCGGGAAGGCGCTGGCCCGCCACGGCTCGATGTCGATCGTCTCGCCGTCCTTGAACTGCCGCATGTGCAGCTGGCACGCCGTGGTGCCGCGCTGCGGCCCGTGCGCGTCACCGTTGATCATCAGGCCGCACATGCCGCAGATGCCCTCGCGGCAGTCGTGGTCGAACGCCACCGGGTCCTCGCCAGCGAGGATCAGCCGCTCGTTGAGCACGTCGAGCATCTCCAGGAACGACATGTCCGGGGACACGTCGTCGACCGGGTAGGTCACCATCCGACCCTTGTCCTCAGGGCCCTTCTGGCGCCAGATGCGCAGGGTCAGGTTCACTTGTAGCTCCGCTGCGTGGGGTGGACGTATTCGAACTTCAGATCTTCCTTGTGCAGCACCGAGGGCTCGCCGTCGGCGGTGAACTCCCAGGCCGCCACGTACGCGAACCGGTCGTCGTCGCGCTGCGCCTCACCGTCGGGGGTCTGGTGCTCGGCCCGGAAGTGGCCGCCGCAGGACTCCTCGCGGTGCAGGGCGTCGATGCACATCAGCTCGGCCAGTTCGAAGAAGTCGGCGACGCGGCCGGCCTTCTCCAGCGACTGGTTGAGTTCCTCGCCGGTGCCGGACACCTTCACCCGCTGCCAGAACGCCTCGCGCAGGTCGCGGATCTCGCCGATCGCCTTGCGCAGGCCGGCCTCGCTGCGCTCCATGCCGCAGTGTTCCCACATGATCTGGCCCAGTTCCCGGTGGAACGAGTCCACGGTCCGGTCCCCGTTGACCGCCAGGAGCCGCTGGATGCGGTCCTCGACGTCGGTGCGGGCCTCGATCGCCGCCGGGTGGCTGGCGTCGACCTTGTCGAGGGAGCCGGAGGCCAGGTAGTTGGCGATGGTGGTGGGCAGCACGAAGTAGCCGTCGGCGAGGCCCTGCATCAGCGCCGAGGCGCCGAGCCGGTTCGCGCCGTGGTCGGAGAAGTTGGCCTCACCGATCACGAACAGGCCGGGGATGTTCGACTGGAGGTCGTAGTCGACCCACAGGCCGCCCATCGTGTAGTGCACGGCGGGGTAGATGCGCATCGGCACCTCGTACGGGTCCTCGCCGGTGATCCGCTCGTACATCTCGAAGAGGTTGCCGTACTTGGCCTCGATCGCCTTGCGGCCCAGCCGGTTGATCGCGTCGGCGAAGTCGAGGTAGACGCCGAGCTTGGTCGGGCCGACGCCCCGGCCCTCGTCGCAGACGTTCTTGGCGGCCCGGGAGGCGATGTCGCGGGGGACCAGGTTGCCGAAGGAGGGGTAGATCCGCTCCAGGTAGTAGTCCCGCTCGTCCTCGGGGATGTCCCGCGGGCTGCGGTCGTCGCCCTTGGCCTTCGGCACCCAGACCCGGCCGTCGTTGCGCAGCGACTCGCTCATCAGGGTCAGCTTCGACTGGTGGTCGCCGGAGACTGGGATGCAGGTCGGGTGGATCTGCGTGTAGCAGGGATTGGCGAAGTACGCGCCCTTGCGGTGTGCCCGCCAGGTGGCGGTGACGTTGCAGCCCTTGGCGTTGGTGGAGAGGTAGAAGACGTTGCCGTAGCCGCCGGAGGCGAGCACCACGGCGTCGGCCATCTCGGTGCTGATCTCGCCGGTGACCATGTCCCGGACGACGATGCCGCGGGCCTTGTCGTCGACGATGACCAGCTCCAGCATCTCGTGCCGGGTGTTCATCTCCACGTTGCCCAGGCCGATCTGCCGCTCCAGCGCCTGGTACGCGCCGAGCAGCAGCTGCTGGCCCGTCTGGCCCCGGGCGTAGAAGGTGCGCTGCACCTGGGCGCCACCGAAGGAGCGGGTGTCCAGCAGGCCGCCGTACTCGCGGGCGAAGGGCACGCCCTGGGCGACGCACTGGTCGATGATGTTGACCGAGACCTCGGCCAGTCGGTGCACGTTCGACTCGCGGGAGCGGAAGTCGCCGCCCTTGACGGTGTCGTAGAACAGCCGGTGTACGGAGTCGCCGTCGTTGCGGTAGTTCTTCGCCGCGTTGATGCCGCCCTGCGCCGCGATGGAGTGTGCCCGGCGCGGGCTGTCCTGGTAGCAGTAGGACTTGACGTGGTAGCCCTGCTCGGCGAGGGTCGCCGCGGCCGAGCCGCCGGCCAGGCCGGTGCCGACCACGATCACCGTCATCTTGCGGCGGTTGGCGGGGTTGACCAGCTTGGCCTCGAAGCGCCGGGTCTCCCAGCGCTTCTCGACCGGGCCGGCGGGAGCCCTGGTGTCGGCGATCGGGTCGCCCTCGGTGAAGAGTTCCATGTCAGGACACCAATCCGGTGAGTACGGCGAACGGGACCACCAGGTACCCGGCGCAGAGCAGCACGGCGAAGACCAGAGCCGCGGTGCGGGCCCGACGCTCGCCGCGCGGCGTCTGCTGACCGAGGCTGCGGAACGCGCTGAACGCCCCGTGGCGCAGGTGGAAGCCCACCGCGACGATGGCGAGCGTGTAGAAGAGCGTGACGTACCAGCGTTCCGGCGCGAAGTCGGCGACGACGTTGCCGTACGGCTTGCTGGCGTCGCCGACCGGGTTGAGCGTGCCGGTGGTCAGGTCCAGGAGGTGGTAGATCACGAAAAGCAGGATGATCACCCCGCCCCAGCGCATCGTGCGGGCCGCGTAGCTGCCGTTGACCTTCTTACGGTGGGCGTACCTGACCGGGCGGGCGGCGCGGGCGCGCCTGGCCAGCACGGTGGCGGCGACGATGTGGGCGACGACCGCCACCACCAGCACGGTGCGCAGGATCCAGAGGAACCAGACCCCGGGCAGCAGTGGCTTGCCGATGTCGCGCAGCCAGTGCGCGTAGTGGTCGAACGAGGTCTCCCCCGTGAACACCTTGAGGTTCCCGAGCATGTGGGCGATGAGGAACAGCGCCAGCAGGATGCCCGTCACCGCCATGACGGCCTTGAGGCCGACGTTCGAACGGATGGGCGACCGAGTTTTCGTCATTACCACGAGACCGACGCTAGGAGCACTTTGATCAGTCGTCCAATGCATCAAACTCGTAGTGTTGATAGCCGTAAGCTATTTAGATGCAGCTCCATCAGCTCCGGTACTTCGTCGCGGTGGCCGAAGTACGACATTTCACCCAAGCCGCCGACATCGTCGGCATCACTCAGCCTTCTCTCAGTAAGCAAATTCACGCTCTGGAGGCCGACCTCGGGGCGCCTCTGTTCGAGCGGCTAAGGGGCAACATCGCGCTCACCGCGGCCGGCGAGGTGCTGTTGCCGTTGGCCACCCGGATCCTCGCCGACGTGGAGACCGCGACGCGGGAGGTGCAGGAGTTGGCCGGGCTGCGTCGAGGCCGGGTCCGACTCGGGGCCACCCCGAGCCTGGCCACCTCGCTCGCCCCGCCGGTGCTGCGCCGGTTCCGCGACGCGCACCCCACCATCGACCTGCGCGTCGAGGAGGGCGGCTCCCAGGACCTGGTGCGGGACCTGCTCCGCGGCGACCTCGACCTGGCGTTGATCATCATGCCGGCGCAGGGGGCCGACCCCGGGCTGCGGGTCGACCCGATCCTGCGGGAGAGCCTGGTGGTGGCCTCGGTGGACGAGGTGCCGACCGCCTCGGCGACCGGCGAGCTGCGCATCACCGACCTGCGCGACCAGCCGATGGTCATGTTCCGGGAGGGCTACGACCTGCGCGACGCCACCATCCAGGCGTGTCGGGAGGCGGGCTTCGAACCGAGCTTCGCGGTGGACGGTGGCGAGATGGACGCCGTGCTCAGTTTCGTCGAGGCGGGGCTCGGCATCGCGCTCGTGCCGGGCATCGTGCTGGCCCGCCGCCCGGGCGTACGGATCACTCCCCTCGCCCCGCCCGGGGTGCGGCGGACCATCGCGGTGGCCCGTCGCCGCGACATCGTGCCCACCCACGCGGGGCGGGAACTCCGGCGCATCCTGCTCGACTACATCCAGTCCGCGATCGACCGGGGCGAACTGCCGCCCGGCGTCGAGCCGCTGTCCTGACCAGGCCGAGGCCGCCGCCGCGAGAAGCCGGCAGTGGCCCGGCCGGGGTCGGGTCAGCGGCCCTCGGCGTCGTCCATCGCGCGGTAGATCCGCTGCTCCGAGACGGGGTACGGGGTGCCCAGCGCCTGGGCGAACACGTTCACCCGCAACTCCTCGATCATCCAGCGGATCTGCCGGACGGCAGTCTCCTGCCGGCGGGCCGGCGGCAGCGCGGCGAGCAGGTCGGCGTACTCCTTCTGCACCGCCGCGATGCGGTCCTGCTGCTGACGGTCGCGCTGCGGGTTGCCGCCCAGCCGCTCCATCCGGCGCTCGATGGCGGTGAGGTAGCGCAGTAGGTCGGGCAGCCGCGCGTACCCGGTCTCGGTGATGAACCCGGCGTGCACCAGCCCGGCGAGCTGGCTGCGGATGTCGGCCAGCGCGGCCACCACGGCGAGGTTGCGGGTGGCGCCGAGGCGCTGCTCGACGGCGTACGCGGCGGCGAGGACCCTGCGGACCCGGTCCATCACCTCGACCACGGTGTCGACCAGGTCGGCGCGGACCTTCTCGCGTAGCGCCGCGAACCCGTCGGCGTCCCACGCCGGTCCGCCCGCCGCGCCGATCAGCCGGTCGATGGCCGCGCCGGCGGCGTCCTCGATCAGCTCCTGCACGCCGCCGTGCGGGTTGCGGCTCAGCGCCAGCTTCGCCTCGTTGGTGAGCCGCCCCTGGAGGAACCGCGCCGGGGACGGCACGGTGAGCCGCAGCAGTCGGCGGGTACCGGCCCAGTGCGCGGCCTCCGCCTCGGCGGGGGAGTCGAACACCTTCACCCCGACCGTGGCGCCCTCGTCGACGAGCGCCGGGTACGCGGTCACCGCGTATCCGGCACGGACCTGCTCGATGGTCCGGGGCAGGGTGCCGATGCTCCACTCGCGCAGCCCGGTACGGGCCACTTCCGGCGCGGCGGCCGCCACCACCTGGCGTACCTCCTGGCGGAGCTGGCGTTGCAGGGCCGGCAGGTCCTTGCCCTCGGCGACCGGCTTCTCGTCGTCGCCGAGGACCCGGAAGGTCACCCGCAGGTGCGCGGGAAGCTTGCCCGGTTCCCAGGCGTCGCGGGGGACGGTCACACCCGTCATCCGGCGCAGTTGCCGGGTGAGCGCGTCCAGCAACGGCTCCTCGCCCGGGGTGATCGCCGCGAGGGCGGCCCGGGCGTAGTCCGGCACCGGGACGAAGTTGCGGCGGATCGCCTTGGGCAGCGTACGGATCAGCGCGACCACCGTCTCCTCGCGCAGCCCCGGCACCTGCCAGTCGAAGCTCTCCGCCGGCACCTGGTTGAGCAGTGGCAGGGGGATGTCGACTGTGACGCCGTCGGTCGGCGTGCCCGGCTCGAAGCGGTAGGTCAGCGGCAGGGTCACCCCCTGGGTCTGCCACTCGTCCGGGTAGTCGCCCTCGTCCACCCCCGGGCGGCCGTCGTTGACCAGCAGGTCGCGGGTGAAGGTGAGCAGGTCGGGCTGCTCGCGGCGGGTCTTCTTCCACCAGCTGTCGAAGTGCCGGCCGGAGGACACGTCGGCCGGGATCCGCTGGTCGTAGAAGCCGAAGATGGTCTCGTCGTCGACCAGGATGTCGCGGCGTCGAGCCCGGCTCTCCAGCTCCTCGATCTCGGCGAGCAGCCGCTTGTTGTCCGCCCAGAACTGGTGGTGGGTCTGCCAGTCGCCCTCGACCAGGGCGTGCCGGATGAACAGCTCCCGGCTCAACGTCGGGTCGATCCGCCCGAAGTTGACCTTGCGGGAGCTGACCAGCGGGACGCCGTAGAGGGTGACCTTCTCGTAGGCCATCACCGCGGCCTGCTTCTTCTCCCAGTGCGGCTCGCTGTAGCTGCGCTTGACCAGGTGCTGCGCCAGCGGCTCGACCCACTCCGGCTCGACCCGGCCGGCGATGCGGCCCCAGAGTCGGGAGGTCTCCACCAGCTCGGCGGCCATCACCCAACGCGGCGGCTTCTTGAACAGCGCCGATCCGGGGAAGACGGCGAACTTCGCACCCCGCGCGCCCAGGTACTCGTGCTTCTGGGCGTCCTTGAGGCCGATGTGCGACAGCAGGCCGGGCAGCAGCGACTGGTGCACCTTCGGAGTGTCGATCTCCTCCGGCAGGTCCGCCCCGCCCCGGCGGCTGGCACTCCGGCCGGCGTCCGCGCCGTCGGACGTGTCACGTGCCGGCCGCCCACCGCGCCGGTCGCCCTCGGCCGGGGTACGCAGCACCTGCCGCAGTTGGCTGACGATGTCCTGCCACTCGCGGATCCGCAGGTAGTTCAGGTACTCCGCCTTACACATCCGGCGGAACGCGCTGGAGGACAACTCACGTTGCTGCTCGCGCAGGTAGCGCCACAGGTTGAGGTAGGCGACGAAGTCGGACTCCTTGTCGGCGAACCGGGCGTGCGCCTGGTCGGCCTGGGCCTGCTTCTCCGCCGGCCGCTCGCGCGGGTCCTGGATGGAGAGCGCGGCGGCGATCACCAACACCTCGGTGGCACAGCCGTTGCGCTCGCCCTCGACCACCATCCGGGCCAGGCGGGGGTCGACCGGCAACTGGGCCAGGCGTCGGCCCAGCGTGGTGAGCCGCTTCGCCGGGTCGGCCTCGGTCGGGTCCAACGCGCCCAGCTCGTGCAGCAGGTTGACGCCGTCGGTGATGTTGCGCTTGTCCGGTGGGTCGATGAACGGGAACGCGGCGAGGTCGCCGAGCCCGATCGCGGTCATCTGGAGGATGACCGACGCCAGGTTGGTCCGCAGGATCTCCGGGTCGGTGAACTCGGGTCGGGACAGGAAGTCCTGCTCGTCGTAGAGGCGGATGCAGATGCCGTCCGACGTACGACCGCAGCGGCCCTTGCGCTGGTTGGCCGACGCCTGCGAGATCGGCTCGATGGGCAGCCGCTGCACCTTGAGCCGGCTGGAGTAGCGGGAGATGCGGGCGGTGCCCGGATCCACCACGTACTTGATGCCGGGCACGGTCAGCGAGGTCTCCGCGACGTTGGTGGCGAGCACCACCCGGCGCGAGGAGTGCGCGGCGAAGACGCGGTGCTGCTCGGCGCTGGACAGCCGCGCGTACAGCGGAAGGATCTCGGTGCCGAGCAGCGAGCGCTTCTTCTGCACCAGCTTGCCCAGCGCGTCGGCGGTGTCCCGGATCTCCCGTTCACCGCTGAGGAAGACCAGGATGTCGCCGGGCCCCTCGGCGGCCAACTCCTCGACGGCGTCGCCGATCGCCTGGATCTGGTCGCGGACGTTCTCCTCGTCGCCGTCGCCGTCCTCCTCGCCCTCGGCGACCTCCAGCAACGGGCGGTAGCGCACCTCCACCGGGTAGGTACGCCCCGACACCTCGACCACCGGCGCCGGCACGCCCTCCGGGTCGTCGGCCGTGGGTGGCCCGACGAAGTGCCGGGCGAACCGGTCGGTCTCGATGGTCGCCGAGGTGATGATCACCTTGAGGTCGGGTCGGCGGGGCAGCAGCTCCCGCAGGTACCCCAGGATGAAGTCGATGTTGAGGCTGCGCTCGTGGGCCTCGTCGATGATCAACGTGTCGTACTGGCGCAGCATCCGGTCGGTCTGCAACTCGGCCAGCAGGATGCCGTCGGTCATCAACTTGACCAGGCTGCGCTCGCCGACCTGGTCGGTGAAGCGCACCTTGTAGCCGACCACGTCACCCAGCTCGGTGCCCAGCTCGTCGGCGATCCGGTCGGCCACCGTCCGGGCGGCCAACCGCCGGGGTTGGGTGTGCCCGATCAGGCCGTGCACCCCGCGCCCCAGCTCCAGGCAGATCTTCGGTAGCTGGGTGGTCTTGCCGGAGCCGGTCTCGCCGGCCACGATCACCACCTGGTGATCGCGGATGGCGGCGGCGATGTCGTCCTTGCGCTCACTGACCGGCAACCCCGCCGGGTACGTGATCACGGGCACTGCCGCTCGACGGGTGGCGAGCCGCTGCTCGGCCCGGGCAACCTCGGCGGTGATCTCAGCGAGGGCCGCCTCCCGGCGCTGCGGGTCGCGCAGCTTGCGGGCGCCGTCCAGCCGCCGCTGGAGCCGGCGCTGGTCGCGGAACATCAGAGGGGTGAGGCGGCGGTGCAGCTCGCGTACCGGGTCGGTCGCGACGGAGGCGGTTGGATTCTGCATGTCGTGCCCAAGGATAGGCAGCCCGGCGGCGTACCGCCCCTGGGTTACCGCGCTGCTGGTCCGTCGGCGGCCTAGAGTGGGCGACCGACATCGAGCGCTGGGGGGCCGGGTATGGGCATGCGGGACACCGACCGTGCGTTGGTGCAGGCCGCGACGGCGGTCGCCAAGTTGCGGTGCCGCAGCCAGCACCACACCGTCGCCTCGGCCGCCCGGAACGCCGCCGGGCGGGTCTTCACGGGAGTGAACGTCCAGCACGCGAGCGGAGGCGTCTGCGCCGAGCTGGTGGTGATCGGCACGGCCGCCACGCAGGGCGTCACCGAACTGGAGACGATCGTCACGGTCGCCGACCGGGGTCGCGAGGTGACCGCGCCGTGTGACGAGTGCGCGCAGGTGCTGCGGGACTACTTCCCGGCACTGCGGGTGATCGTCGGCCCGGTGGACGCCCTGCGGGTGGTCCCGCTCGCGGAACTGCCGGCAGCGGCCGGGAGCGGCACGGCCGGCTGACCGCCCCCGGGAGTCAGTCTCCGGAGGCCGCCTCCAACATCGACCGAGGCACCGGCACGCGCTCGAACAGCAGGTTGCCCTCCGGCAGCAGCCAGGTCGTGACCCGCGCGACGAGGCGGCCGGCACGTACGGCCGGGTCGTTGGCGTAGAGGGCGCGCGCCTCGTCCGGCGCGATGGACAGCACGACGAACCCTCGTAGCTGCTCGTCGTCGCCGTGCAGGAACGGCCCGGCGGCGAGGACCAGCCCCTGCTCCACGAGGCCCGCCTGGTGGGCCAGATGCGCGTCCTGCAACCGGTCGATCGCGTCCTGCGGCAGCTCCGGCGGATCCGATGGTCGGACCAGGAGCACGACCGTGTGCTGGTCGAATCGCATGCTCATACCCTATGACGCGAATGTCCCTCTTCTGGGCGTCAACCGCCATCTGCCCTTCGGGTGACCATCCGCGAAACTCAGTCTCCTGCTGGGGGACGGCGATGGGCGGAGCGGCATCGACAACTACCGGTTAGGTCCCTTTCCGCAGGTCGGCTAAGGTTAGGCGAACCTAAGCCCGATCGTGCAGGAGATTCGTGACCGCCCTCGCCAGCCGGCCGACCCGGAGTCGGGCCAGCACTCGTACCGGGCGTCGGTTGGCCGTCACCGCCGGGGCCGCGCTGGTCCTGCTGCTCACCGTGCTGGCCAGTTTCGCGTTCGGCAGTCGGCAACTCGGCATCGACCAGGTCTGGCACGCCCTCGTCGCACCGGACGGCGGTGACGCCAGCACCATCGTCCGTGAGCTGCGGATGCCGCGTACCGCGCTCGGCCTCGCCGTCGGGCTCGCGCTCGCCGTCGCCGGCGTGCTGTTCCAGGCGCTCACCCGCAACCCCTTGGCCGAACCCCGCATCCTCGGCATCAGCGCCGGCGCATCGTTCGGGGTGGTGCTCGCCATCTCCGTCTTCGGCATCAGCACGCTCGCCGGGTACGTCTGGTTCGGCATCGCCGGCGCGCTCATCGCCGGGCTGCTGGTCTTCGCCATCGCCACCCGGGCCCGCGAAGGCGCCAGCCCGGTCACCCTCGCGCTGGTCGGCGCGGCGCTCGACGCCAGTCTCGCCTCCGGGGTGTACGCGCTGCTCAGCATCGACGCCCGCACCTTCGAGGAGTACCGGTTCTGGGTGGTCGGCGGCCTGTCCGGCCGGGACCTGTCGGTCAGCGCGCAGGTGCTGCCCTTCGTCCTCGCCGGGCTGGTGCTCGCCGCCCTGGTGGCCCGAGGTCTGGACGCGCTGGCCCTCGGTGACGACGTCGCCCGAGGTCTCGGCCACCGGATCGGGCTGGTCCGCCTCGGTGGTGGCCTCGCCGCCGTGCTGCTGACCGGGGCCGCGGTGGCGGCTGCCGGGCCGGTCGCCTTCGTCGGGTTGGCCGTGCCGCACCTTGCCCGCGCCCTGGTCGGCGCGGACCACCGCTGGACCCTCGCCGTCTCCGCCCTGCTCGGGCCCGCGCTGCTGCTCGGCGCCGACATCGTCGGCCGGGTCGTCGCCCCACCCGGCGAGATACCGGCCGGGATCGTCACCGCCCTGATCGGCGCGCCGCTGTTGGCCGTGCTCGTCCGCCGCGCCCGGGTGGTGACCGCATGACCGCCACCCAGCGCCCGTCCGGCGGCCCCGGTTCGCAGCGCCCCTCCACTTCGAGTGGCCCGGCTGCCTTGTCGGGCGGCGCGCCCACCGCCCTCTCCGCTTCGAGTGGCCCGGCCGGCCTGTCGGGCGGCGCGCCCACCGCCCTCTCCGCATCGAGTGGCCCGGCCGGCTTGTCGGGCCGCGCGCCCACCGCCCGCTCCGCTTCGAGTGGCCCGGCTGGCTTGTCGGGCCGCGCGCCCACCGCCGCGCCGGCCGGCGGCCCGGCTGGCCTGTCGGGCACGCTGCCGACCGGGTCGCCGGCTGCCGGACAGGCCCGGCTGCCCGGGCGGTCGCTGCTGCGGATCGGCCCGGTCAGTCTGCTGATCCGCCGCCGCGCGGTGCTGGTGGCCGCCGTGCTGACCGTGTTGCTCCTGCTGGCCGTCGTGCTCAGCCTTTCGCTGGGCACCCCGTACGTCGCCCCGGCCGACGTGCTGCGTGCCCTCTCCGGGGCCGGCACGCCGTACGACCTCGTGGTCTTCGATCTTCGGCTGCCACGGGTGGTGCTGGCGGCGGTGGCGGGCGCGGCCTTCGGCGTCGCCGGCACGCTCATCCAGAGCGTGGCCCGTAACCCGCTCGCCAGCCCGGACGTCATCGGCATCACCCAGGGTGCCGGCCTCGCCGCGACGGTGGCCCTGACCAGCGGAATGGCCGCGGTGCTGGTGGCACCCACCGCGCTGCTGGGCGGGTTGCTCGCGGCGGTGCTGCTGTTCGCCCTCGGTGCCCGGCACGGGCTGGCCGCACAGCGGTTCGTGCTCGCCGGGGTGGCGGTCGCGTTCGCCTTCCGGGCGCTCACCGAAGTCGTCATGCTCACCGCCGACCCGATCGACGGGCTGCGCGCGCAGATCTGGTTGATCGGCACCCTGGCCGGCAAGGGCTGGACCGAGGCGGCCTGGATCGCCGGCACCCTGCTGGTGCTGCTGCCGGTGCTGGCCTGGGCCGGCTGGGCGTTGAACAGCACCGCCCTGGACGACGACACCGCCCGGGGCGTCGGGCTGCGCCCGGTGGCCCGCCGGATCGGCCTGGCCGGCACCGGCGTGCTCGTCGCCGCGATGGTCACCGCCCAGGTCGGCGCCGTCGACTTCGTGGCGCTGGTCGCCCCCCAGGTGGCCCGCCGGTTGGTACGCGCCGAACGACCGCCGCTGGTCTGCGCCGCCCTGCTCGGCGCGTTGCTGCTGGTGCTGGCCGACCTGGCCGGTCGACGTCTGCTCGCACCCACCCAACTGCCCGCCGGTGTGCTGACCGCCGCGATCGGCGGCCCGTACCTGATCTTCCTGCTGCTGCGCGGCCGTCGGCGGTCGTCGTGACGCCTCAAGGAGTCGTGTGATGCTCTCCACCCGCGACCTGGTCGCCGGCTACGACGAGCGGACCGTGCTCGACGGGCTCGACCTGGACCTGCCGACCGACGCGTTCACCGTGATCGTCGGCCCGAACGCGTGCGGCAAGTCCACCCTGCTGCGCACGATGGCTCGGCTGCTCACCCCGCGCCGGGGCACGGTGCTGCTGGACGGCACCGCGATCCGCGACCTGCCGACCCGGGAGGTGGCCCGACGCCTCGGCGTCCTGCCGCAGAGCCCGCTGGTGCCCGAGGGCGTCACCGTGGCGGACCTGGTCGGGCGCGGCCGGCAGCCCTACCAGCGCTGGTGGCGGCAGTGGTCGTCGGAGGACGGTGCGGCGGTCGACCAGGCGATGGCCCTGGCCGACGTGACCGACCTGGCCGACCGGCCGGTGGACAGCCTCTCCGGCGGTCAGCGGCAACGCGTCTGGATCGCCATGACTCTCGCCCAGGACACCGACGCCCTACTGCTGGACGAGCCGACCACCTTCCTCGACCTGGCCCACCAGGTGGAGGTGCTGGACCTCCTGCACCGGCTGCGCGTCGAGCGGGGCCGCACCGTGGTCGCCGTGCTGCACGACCTGAACCAGGCCGCCCGCTACGCCGACCACCTCGTCGCGATGCGCGCCGGCGCCGTGGTGGCCGCCGGACCGCCCCGGGAGATCCTCACCGCCGACCTGGTCCGGGACGTCTTCGGGTTGGCCTGCGTGGTCGTGCCCTGCCCGGTGACCGGCGCGCCGCTGGTGGTGCCCGCGCACACCGGCGGCTCGGTCCTCCCGGCCGCCGACGCGGGTGGCCCGGTTGCCGGGTCCGCCGGCGGGGGCGGCTCTGCTGCCGGGTCTGCCGGCCCGGGCGGCTCTGCTGCCGGGTCCGCCGGCGCGGGAGACCTTGATTCCTCGACGGCGTCCGTGCCGGACGCCCGACCCGCCATCGGCGACGCGGCCACCCCCTTCGCCGACTCGTACCCCTCGAAAGGACTCTGATGCGTCGTCTCGTCGCCGCTCTCGCCGCGGCCGCCGCCCTCGGCGTCGGACTCACCGCCTGCGGTGAGAGCGACCCGGTCGCCGGCTCCACCACCGGGGAGACCCGGGAGATCACCCACGCCATGGGCACCACCAAGGTCCCGGCCGAGCCCAAGCGCGTCGTCGTGCTCGACACCGACAAGATCGACACGGCGCTCTCGTTGGGCATCACCCCGGTCGGCGCCGCCACGGCCGGTGAGGCCAAGAGCTGGCCCACGTACTTCGGCGCGGACAAGCTCGCCAGCATCAAGGAGGTCGGGGTGCTCGCCGAGCCCGACCTGGAGGCGATAAACGCACTGAAGCCGGATCTCATCCTCGGCAGCAAGTTCCGCCAGGAGAAGTTCTACGACGAACTGGCCGCCATCGCGCCGACGGTGTTCACCGACAAGGTGGGCATCACCTGGAAGGAGAACCTCCTCCTGGACGGCAAGGCGCTCGGCCGCGAGCAGCAGGCGAAGGACCTGCTCAGCGCGTACGAGAAGCGGGCCAAGGAGTTCGGCGCGACCCTCGGCGACGCCGCTGCGCGCAAGGTGTCGATCGTGCGGTTCCTGCCCGGCAACATCCGGGTGTACGGCCCGGACTCGTTCTCCGGCATCGTCATCGGTGACACGGGGCTGGGCCGCCCCGAGCGTCAGCTGCTCGCCAACAAGGAGGACAAGCGCTTCGACCTGGTCAGCCCCGAGCGGGTCAACGAGGTCGACGGCGACGTCATCTTCGTGACCGCGTACGGCGAGAAGGCCGCAGCCGAGCAGACCAAGGTCACCGGCGGGACCCTCTGGAAGGGCCTCAACGCGGTCAAGGCCGGCAAGGCGTACCCCGTCTCCGACGAGATCTGGATGACCGGCATCGGCGTCGGCGCCGCCAACAAGATCCTCGACGACCTGGCGAAGTACCTCCCCGCCGCCTGACCCGTCCCACCCCTCGCGCTGCGCGTCCCCGCAGGCTCGGCGGGCTGTGCGGCGGCACGTGCCTGCGCTCACCGTTCATGATCGTGCTCGATCCATGAAGTAGTGGCCTCCCGGTCGAGGGAGGCCACTACTTCCATGTTGGAGCGCGATCATCGTCACCGGATGGAGCGGGAGCGTGCCTGCAGGGCCGCCCGGACCTCGGACAGGAATTCGTCGAAGTCGTCTCGGAGGCGCTTGGCCGTCACGTGCAGCACTATCCAGTCACCGCCGAGCAATCGGTTGAGTCGCCGGCGGTCCCGATGGAACTGCTCGGGGTCGTCGTGCCAGAGCCCGTCGTACTCCACCGCGACCTTCAACTTCGGCCAGGCCAGGTCCAGTCGGGCCACGAACCGGCCCTGCTCGGCCACGACCCACTGCGTCTCCGGCCGGGGCAGGCCGGCGAGCACCAACCGCACCCGGGTGCGGGACTCCTGGGGTGACTCCGCGCCTGCGTCGGCCAGGTCGACGGCACGCAACAGCGACCTCCAACCGCGTCGACCGGCCCGATCCAGGGCGTACCCGCGCAGGGCGGTAACCGTGGTCAGCCTCCTGGCCAGCATCGCGTCGATGACGACCACCGCCTCGACCACCTCGAGCCAACGGGCGATGTCCCAGCAGGTCCGCGCCGGGCTGGTCACCCTGACGCCGGCCCGGTCCAGCGTGTCGCCGGGGTCGGTATCTCCGTGGTGGATCCGAATGCCGGTGGTTGGGCCGACTCGGGTGGACATGGGAATCAGGACGTCGATCGGATCACCGGTGGTCGGGCTCGCGCAGCCGTACAACCCTGCGGCGGCGGGTCCCGCGATGGCCGCGCCGGGCGGGACAAGCCAGCGCCCGACAGCGGCGCATCGTACGTCGTGGGTGACTGTGACCTGGACATCGGCGTAGACATCGCGAAAGAGCGACCGCCACGCCGAACTGCGCAGGTCGTTGCGGGTCAGGAGGCCTCGCGAAACGGCAGTCGAGCCACGGAAGACCCGACCACGCAACTGCGGCGGCCGACGAGGAGCTCTTGGCATGAGCCCCAGGTTGGCCGATCAGCCCTGCGC
Organism: Micromonospora sp. B9E7; assembly: GCF_039871815.1. NCBI lineage: Bacteria > Bacillati > Actinomycetota > Actinomycetes > Micromonosporales > Micromonosporaceae > Micromonospora > Micromonospora sp. B9E7. The sequence continues at coordinate 103,747 of NZ_JBDPLX010000022.1, read as the reverse complement.
CACGCTGCCCCTGTGGATAACCACGGTCGCCGGGTGGACGCTGGTGCGCGCCGCTGTCCCCATGATCGTGCTCGAACATGGATGTAGTGGCCTCCCGAGGAAGCGAGACCACTACATCCTGGATCGAGCACGATCATGCTGGTCGCCGAGCGGTCGGCAGGTGGTTCGTGGTGAGTGGTGGGTTCGTGGTGGGTGGGTGGGTTAGGCGGCGGTGGACCAGATGGCGCGGAAGGCGGCTGCTTCGCCGGACAGCCACCGTTCGATCTGGTCGGGCTTGGCGTCGGTGGGCATGCGATGGGCCTGGCCGCGACGGACGTCGACCAGGACCGGCTCGGCGTGTGGGAGCACCGCGTCCATGTGGCGGGCCATCAGGTGCAGGGTGGCGAGCACTGACTCCTCACTCGGTGGAGTCTCGTCGAAGTGCAGGCGGATGGCTTCGGCGTGACCGTCGGAGTGGCGTACCCCGAAGTGGGGGTTGATCTTGACGGGAAGGTCTCCCAGCATGGCCAGGGCGTCGCGGGTCTGGGCGAGGTCGACGGCGGCCGGCTCGCCGAGGGAGTACAGCCAGGCCGTGGCACCGGGGACGAGCGCCTGGTAGAGCGGGCGCCACCGTGGCTTGACCACGTCGACCACCCCGGTCAGGTGCGTGCCACCGGTGTGGAAGGCGATGTCGGCCTTGAGCGCCTTGACGAACTGGCCGTGCGGGTTGAAGCCGGACCGGCTTGCGCGCTGCTTGCGCAGCCCTCCCACGAAGGTCGCCTTGGTGGGGCCGGTGCGGTCGACGTAGCGGGTGAAGCCGAGCAGGGTGGCGTAGGGGGTGAGGGGCGTGGAGGCGGGCGCGGTCATGGGCGTCCTCCCAGGTCAAGAACTCGATTAGTACATACATTCTAATCGACACCCCTGACATCGCCCAGCGAATCCGGGCACCGGAAGTTGACCTCTCGAAGGCCCCCCGACAGGGTCAGCCGGCGGCGACCTGATCGAGCACGGTGGGTGGACCACCCACCGGCTCTCCGGCTCGGGCAGCGTCCACGAGTCGGCCCCACGGTGTGGTTCGCCGAAGCTCATCCCGCCCAGCTGGGAGATGGTGAGCCCGGTCGAGCCGAGCCGCGTACACCGTCGGGTCACCGGACCGCCCGTGGCAGCGCGCCCAGCACGAGCGCGGCGCCGACTGCCATGATCGCGAAGACCATCGCCATTCCGAACGCGTCGGTCAGCGGCCCCACCACGATCGGCGCCGAGATGGCACCGACCCGGGACAGCGCCGAGACCATGGACGCCGTCCGGGCCGGGGGGATGCCGTGCCGCACGCTGAGCTGGTCGGCCGAGCCGAAGAGCAGGGGGAAGGCCGGCCCCGCCCCGAAACCGGCCACGGCGACCGCGGCCAGCGCCCACCACACCGGAGCGCCAACGAGTGTGCACAGCAGGCCGGTGCCCACGGCCGCCATCATGGTGGCGCCGCTGACCGCCGCGACTCTCGCCTGGCCGACCCGGGACACCGCCACGTCCAGCAGTAGGCGGGAGGCCAGCAGGCCGGCGCCGAAGAGCACCGGTGCGGCGGCCGCCACCTGCGGTGTCGCGTCGAACCCGCGGCTCAGCAGGAGCCCGGTCCACTCCTGCCCCGGACTCTCCACATAGCTGGCGGCCACCGCCGCGAGCCCGAGCACCGGCAGCACGTACCGCAGCCGACCAAGGGAACGCGCCGGTCGTGCCGGTCGCTCCGGACCGCCGGACGTCGGGCCCGGTGTGGGCGGGCCCTCGGCCACCATCCCGCTGCGGCCGAGGGCGATCGCGAGCTGGGCGACCAGCGCCACCGTGGCGGCGATGCCGACGTGCAGGGCCACCGGCACCCGGAGCCCGGCGGCGACCGTTCCGAGCACGCCTGCTCCGGCCAGCGAGAGCGACCAGGTGGCGTGCATCCTGCCCATCAGGGTCGTCGCGCGGTGCTGCTGCACCCGGACCGCGAAGGCGTTCATCGCCACGTCGTGCGCGCCGTCGAGGATGCCCAGCAGCAGCAGGGCGCCGCCCAGCAGGATCAGCTGCGGGGCCCACGCCACGCCGACCGCGAGCAGCGCGTAGCCCGCGCCGGCGAGCAGCGTGGCCGACCGCTCGCCGACGGCGCGGGCGAGCAGGGGGGCCACCAGCGAACCGAGGAGCCCACCGATCGCCGCCGCGAAGAGCACCACACCGAACTGGGTCTCGCTGGCGGACACCCGGTCGGCGATCTCGGGAAAGCGGGTGAGCAGGCTGCCGTAAAGTGCGCCGTTGACCGCGAAAGCGACCGCCGGCACGCGCCAGTCGCTGCTGGTGCGGCCGTGTAGGCCGTCCGCGACATCGACGCTCATGAGGCTAACTTATACGTATCAGAGGACCGGCACGACGCAGGGAGGTTCTCCAGTGCCCAGCGACCCACCCCCACGGATGCGAGACGTCGCACGAGCGCTCGGTGTCAGCCAGGCCACGGTGAGCAACGCCTTCAATCGGCCCGACCAGCTCAGTCGCGAGCTACGCGACCGGATCCTGGCCGCGGCACGGGACCTCGGGTACCCCGGCCCCGACCCGATCGCGAACACGTTCCGCCGAGGCCGGACCGGCGCGGTCGGGCTGATCATCCACGAGCCGCTGCAGTACCTCTTCGAGGACCCCGCCGCGCGCCTGACCATGGCCGGCGTCGCCCGGGTCTGCGGCGAGCACGGCTCCTCACTGGTGCTGGTTCCCCGCGCCGAGCCGGGCCTGCCGGACGTCGTCCCCACCGCGCTCGTGGACGGCTTCGTGGCCTTCTGCGACCCGCTGGAGCCCGAGCGGCGGGAGCTGCTGCGGGCCCGGCGGTTGCCAGTCGTCGGGCTCGACGCCCCCGTGACGCCGGGGGAGCCGTACGTCGGTATCGACGACCGGGCCGCGGCGCGCGCGGCGGCCGCCCATCTGGTCGACCTCGGCCACCGCCGGATCGGCGTGATCAGCTTCGCGCTGGCCCGCGACTCGGAGACGACTGTGGTGTCCGCCGGGCTCGACGCGCCTACCGGGTACGTCGCCAACCGGGCCCGCCTCGACGGCTACCGGGACGCGCTCGGCCCCGCGCTCGGCGGTGGTGGCCGGATCGTCGTCGTGGCGGCCCGTGGGGTCGAGGAGGCCGACGGGGCCGCCGCCGCGGTGCACCTGCTCGATCACGCCGAGCCGCCCACGGCGATCCTGGCGATGAGTGACCGGCTGGCGCTCGGTGTCATCGCCGAAGCCACCCGTCGCGGTATCGACGTTCCCGGTGACCTCTCCGTCGTCGGCTTCGACGACGTGCCGGCAGCGGTGGCGGCCAGCCCTGCCCTGACCACCGTGCGGCAACCGCACGCCCGCAAGGGCGCGGAGGCGGTCCGCATGCTCCTGCGGCCGGCGCCCACCCGTACGGCCCTGATCCTGCCGACCGAGGTCGTTGTCCGTGCCTCGACGGCACCACCCCGGACATAGGCCAGCTGCCGTCACCGCGCTTCGCCCGGAACTAGCGCCGGACGAGCGCTGTGGTGGTGGTCATTCAGCCCGGGCCGTCAGGGCGACGGTCAGGCGGTCGATGCCGAACTCGAAGGCGTCGTCGAGGTCGCCGCCGAGGTTGAAGGCGCCCGCCAACTCCATGCCGATGAAGCCGTTGGCCCAGGCGGTCAATGTGCGGGCGGCGGCCAGGGCGTGCTCGGGCCCGGCGAGGTCGGCGGCGACGCGGAGGGCGGGGGCGCTGGCCAGGGTGAGGGCGTCGAGGCTGGGACGGGTCTCCGCGGGGCCGTTGGCGAAGATGAGGTGGTAGCTGGCCGGTTGGGCGTGCGCGAACGTGCGGAAGGCGCGTGCCAGCTCGGCGAGGTCCCGGCGCGGATCGCCGCTGCCGGTGACGGCGCTGAGCTGTTCGCCGAGGTCGTGCACGGTGGCCTCGGTGACGAGCCGGATGAGGGCGTCGCGGTTGCGGACCCGCTTGTACAGCGAGGGGGCGCGGACGCCCACTCGCTCGGCGACCGCCTGCATGGTCAGGCGTGGAAGGCCTTCCGACTCCAGGATCTGGCGGGCAGCCGTCACGATGTCGGCGAGGGACGTCCGGTCGGGGGTCGGCATGTGGTGGCTCCTTGCGGGTGGGCGACGACCGTCACCCATGATAGCTATGGACCTTAGCCATGATGGCTAACTATCGTAGCTATCAGGGAACGACATCACCTCGGGAGGACACCATGAAGCTCGGGCCACACCTGCGCCGCATCGGCAACGACATCGTCGCCGCCTACCTGATCGAGACCGACGAGGGCATCACCGTGGTGGACGCCGGCCTCGCCGGTCACTGGTCGGAGCTGGTGGCGGAGCTTTCCGCCATGGGCCGCTCGCTCGCCGACATCCGAGGTCTGATCCTCACCCACGGCGACACCGACCACATCGGCTTCGCCGAGCGACTCCGCCGCGACCACGGAGTGCCGGTCTACGTGCATGAAGCCGATGCCGCCCGCGCCCGCGGCGAGGCCAAGTCCAAGGCGTCGTTCGGGACGTTCAAGGTGGGTGCCACAGCGCGCTTCATGGTGTACGCCAGCCGCAAGGGCGGGCTGCGCACCACGTACCTCAGCGAGGTGGTCGTCGTGCATGACGGTCAGGTGCTCGACCTGCCCGGCGCTCCGCGCGTCATCGGGATGCCCGGTCACTCGCCGGGCAGCATCGCCGTACACGTGCCGATCGCCGACGCGGTGTTCGTCGGCGACGCGCTCACCACCCGACACGTGCTGACCGGCCGGCACGGCCCGCAGCCGGCGCCGTTCACCGACGACCCGGCCCTGGCGCTGGCCTCGCTCACCCGCATCGAGGACCTGGGGGCGACGTGGATCCTCCCCGGCCACGGCGCCCCCTGGAACGAGGGCGCCGCCGAGGCGGTGCGCCGGATCAGGGCCGCCGCCCAGGCCCGCTGATCGGTGGGCGTCAGAGCTGGCCGACGTCGGTGATCCGGACGACCGCGGCGCCGACCTCGTCCGAGGCGGCCAGGTCGACCTCGGCGCTGATGCCCCAGTCGTGGTCACCGTCCGGGTCGTCGAAGATCTGCCGGACGGTCCACCGCTCCCGGCCCTGCTCGATCATGAGCAGCGCCGGGCCCCGGGCGTCCGGACCAACCCCAAGCGAGGTGTACGCCTCGAAGTACGGCCCCAGGGCGTCGGCCCACGCGTCGTAGTCCCAGCCGTCCTCGGCGTCCAACTCGGCGAGCAGGTCCCAGCGGCGCAGCGCGGCCAGCTCCACCCGGCGGAACAGCGCGTTGCGCACCAGCACCCGGAACGCCCGCGCGTTGCGGGTCACCGCCGGTGGCCGGTCGGTCAGTGCTGCGTGCGCCTGGGCCACCTCGGCCACGTCGGACGGATTGCGCAGCCGCTCCCACTCGTCGATCAGGCTGGAGTCGACCTGACGGACCAACTCGCCCAACCACTCGATGAGGTCGATCAGTTCCTCGGTCTTGGCGTCCTCGGGCACGGTCTGCCGCAGCGTCTTGTACGCGTCGGCGAGATAGCGCAGAACGAGCCCCTCCGAGCGGGTCAGCCCGTAGAACTGCACGTACTCCGTGAAGGTCATGGCCCGCTCGTACATGTCGCGGACGACGGCCTTGGGGGAGAGCTGGTGGTCGGCGACCCAGGGGTGGCCCTGCCGGTACATCTCGTACGCGGCCTCCAGCAACTCGGCGAGCGGCTTCGGGTGGGTCACCTCCTCGAGCAGTTCGATGCGGGCCTCGTACTCGATGCCCTCGGCCTTCATCGCGGCGACCGCCTCACCGCGCGCCTTGAACTGCTGCGCGGAGAGGATCTGCCGAGGATCGTCGAGGATCGACTCGATCACGCTCAGCACGTCGAGCGCGTACGACGGGGACTCGGCGTCGAGCAGCTCGATCGTGGCCAGGGCGAGGGGGGAGAGCGGCTGGTTGAGCGCGAAGTCGAGCTGGAGGTCGACGGTGAGTCGGATCCGTCGGCCGGTCTCGTCCGGCTCGGGCAACTCCTCGACGACCCCGCCGGCCCGCAACGCCCGGTAGATGGCGATCGCCCGACGGATGTGCCGTCGCTGCGCGGCGGCGTCCTCGTGGTTGTCGGTGAGCAGGTGCCGCATCGCGCTGAACGCGTCCCCGGGCCGGCCGATGACGTTGAGCAGCATCGAGTGGCTGACCTGGAAGCTGGAGGTCAGCGGCTCCGGCTCCGCGTCGACCAGCCGGTCGAACGTGGGCTGGCCCCAGCCGATCGAACCCTCCGGCGGCTTCTTACGGACCACCTTGCGGCGCTTCTTCGGGTCGTCGCCGGCCTTCGCGAGGGCCTTCTCGTTGTCGATGACGTGCTCCGGGGCCTGCACCACGACCCGGCCGATGGTGTCGTAGCCGGCTCGGCCGGCCCGCCCGGCGATCTGGTGGAACTCCCGGTTCTTGAGCAGTCGGGTACGGACCCCGTCGTACTTGGACAGGCCGGTGAAGAGCACGGTGCGGATCGGCACGTTGATGCCGACGCCGAGGGTGTCCGTGCCGCAGATGACCTTGAGCAGGCCGGCCTGGGCGAGGGTCTCCACCAGTCGGCGGTACTTCGGCAGCATGCCGGCGTGGTGCACGCCGATGCCGTGCCGGACCAGCCGGGAGAGCGTCTTGCCGAAGCCTGCCGTGAACCGGAAACCACCGATCGCCTCGGCGATCATGTCCTTCTCGGCGCGGGTGCAGACGTTGACGCTGGTCAGCGCCTGGGCGCGTTCCAGCGCGGCGGCCTGGGTGAAGTGCACCACGTACACCGGGGCCTGCTTGGTCTCCAGGAGCTCCTCGAGCGTCTCGTGCAGCGGCGTCATCGCGTACGAGAAGATGAGCGGGACCGGCCGCTCCGCCGAGCGCACGACGGCGGTCGGCCGCCCGGTGCGCCGGGTCAGGTCGTCGACGAACCGGGTGGTGTCCCCCAGGGTGGCGGACATCAGGATGAACTGGGCCTGCGGCAGCTCGATGATCGGCACCTGCCACGCCCAACCCCGGTCGGGTTCGGCGTAGAAGTGGAACTCGTCCATGATCACCTGGCCGACGTCGGCCTTCACGCCCTCGCGCAGCGCCAGGTTCGCCAGGATCTCGGCGGTGCAGCAGATGATCGGGGCGTCGGCGTTGACGCTGGCGTCACCGGTCAGCATGCCGACGTTCTCGGCGCCGAAGACCTCGCAGAGGGCGAAGAACTTCTCCGACACCAGCGCCTTGATCGGCGCGGTGTAGAAGGTCGTCCGGCTGTCGGCGAGCGCCGCGAAGTGCGCCGCGATGGCCACCAGGCTCTTCCCCGAGCCGGTCGGCGTGTTCATGATCAGGTTGGCCCCGGAGACGATCTCGATGACCGCCTCCTCCTGATGGGGGTAGAGGTCGAGGCCGCGCTCCTTCGCCCATCCGGCGAACGCGTCGAAGAGGGTGTCGGGGTCGGCGCTTCTCGGTAGCGCGGCGGTGAGCGTCATAGCCTGTCCATGGTGCCTGGATCATGCCCTCCGGCGCCAACCGGCCTCTCGCCGGTCCCGGCAGCCGTTAGCAAGGGGCCCTTTTACAACGCCAGGCGTTAATGAGGGGCCCTTCCTTTCACTGCCGGCGGTAGATCAGGTCGGCGACCGGTCGGCCGGCCGTGATCGCCCGCCGCTCGAACTTCGTCACCGGGCGGTGCTCCGGACGTGGCGCGAAGCCGCCGTACGCGTCCACCAGCTCCGGATCCGCCTCCAGGGTCTCCCGCATCGCCTCGGCGTACTCGGCCCAGTCGGTCGCGCAGTGCAGCGTGCCGCCGGAACGCAGTCGCGACCGCAGCAACGCCACGTGCGCCGGCTGGATGATCCGCCGCTTGTGGTGGCGCGTCTTCGGCCACGGGTCCGGAAAGAAGATGTGCACGGCGTCGAGCACGCCCTCGGGCAATCCCCTGACCAGGGACAACGCGTCGCCCTCCGCCACCCGTACGTTGCTCAGACCGGCACGCTCCACCAGGTCGAGCAGGTTGGCGATTCCCGGCGTGTGCACCTCGACCGCCAGATAATCTCGGTCCGGGTCAGCGGCGGCCATCGCGGCGGTGCTGTCGCCCATGCCCGAGCCGATCTCCAGCACGACCGGCGCCCGGCGACCGAACAGGTCGGCCAGGTCGACGGGCACGACAGGTCCGTCCGGCACATCCAGGCCGTACGCGGGCCAGAGCCGGTCCAGCGCGTCGGTCTGCCGGTCGCTCATCCGACCCCGGCGGGGGTGGAACGTGCGGATCGTCCGGCTCACGGGCGGGACGGCGGGGTCATGGTCGGTGGTGGTCACAGCGACCCGAGCGTACGCGACGCCGTCGGCGGATCGGGTGTGATGTGCGACCGGAAATGAGAGGATCCAACTGGTACGGCAGGTCGGGTGCTCCGCTGCCCGACACGGCCGCACGGCGTCGAGAGGGGGCATCGTGACAGTGACCCGTGGCGGCGTGCTTCTTTCCGTGCTGACCATGCTGGCAGGCCCGCTGCTGTCTGCTCCCCCCGCGCTTGCCGCCCCTCCTGCGTTCGCCTCTACCGCGCTTGCTGCGGCTCCTTCGCTCGCCGGGCCCAAGCCTGACGCTCCTTTGCTTGCCGCTCCTGCGGCTGACGTTGCCATGCTCGCCGTGCTGCAGCCCGCTGCCGTCGCGCCCGCGCCGCAGCCCGAAGGGCCCCCGGGTGGCGCGCCCCAGCCGGGCCCGGTGGACATCTTCGTCGAGGTGAGCCCGAGCACGGTGCAGCCCGGCTATCTGGTCGGCATCCGGGCCAGTTGCCGGGACAACTCGGTGGGTGCCACCGTCGTCTCGGACGCGTTCGGCGCGGTCGGCGTGCAGCCGCAGCGCGGGGTGCTCACCGCCGCGCCGATGGTGCGCGAGCGCACCCGCCCCGGCAACTACCGGGTCAAGTTGGAGTGCCGTGACGGCGAGACCGCCTCGACCATGCTCCAGGTGGTCAAGAAGGTGCCGTCCCAGCCCAGTCGCGGTCCGGCCACCGGCTTCGGCGGAGGCGCCGGCGGCATCACCGGCAAGCTGCTGTTGCCCGTCGGCGCGGCACTGACCATCACCGGGTTGGTCCTCGCCGTGGTGGCACTGCGTCGGCCGCGTCTGGTCCATGGCGCTGGGCGCTGAGCCGGCTATGGGGATCTTCCGACCCGTGTCGCCGCCGCCCGGCCCGCGTCCGTCCCCCGGCCCTCGCCCGTCATCGGGTGCGCGCCCGTCCTCCGGCCCCCGCCCAGCGCGTGACGACCGCCCGCTGACGGATGACCGCTTCGACGACCACCGCCTACCGCTGGACGACAGTCCGCTGGTCCCCGAGCGCCCCAGTGTGGCTGCTCGCCCGCCGACCGCCGTCGCGCCTCGGCGTAGCCGCCCCTCTGGTCGTAGCCCGTGGTCGGTTCCGGTGGCCGTGGTGCTGGTGCTGGCCGGGGTCTTCGCCACCGGGGCGGGGCTCGGCCGCTCGGTCGGCCCGTTCGACTTCGCCCCGGCCGGCGGCGACCGACCGGCCCGCAGCGAGTCCGTCGGGTTGTCGGCCAGCCGCCCGGTGCGGCTCTCGGTGCCGGCGATCAAGGTGGCCGCACCGGTGGCACCCGTCGGGCAGGCACGGGACGGCTCGATCGCCGTACCGCCGTTGGAGCGGCACGACGAGACCGGCTGGTACGACCGCGGGCCCACGCCCGGCGAGCCCGGCCCGGCGGTGATCGTCGGGCACGTGGACACCAAGACCGGCCCGTCGGTCTTCTACGACCTGGGCAAGCTGAAGCCCGGCGACCTGATCGAGGTGGCTCGGGCGGACGAGTCGGTGGTGGTGTTCCGGGTCGACACCGTCGAGCACTTCCCCAAGGACCAACTGCCCGCCGAACGGATCTACGGCCACGACGGGCCGCCCGGCCTGCGGTTGATCACCTGCGGTGGGCAGTTCATCGGCGGACGCACCGGCTACGCCGACAACGTCATCGCCTTCGCCACCTTCCAGTCCTCCCGCAAGCCCTGAGGCCGGCCTCCGGCGCTTGATCCACTCGCCTTCAAGGAAATCGGGGTGACCGCGTCATGCGGACACCCCGATTTCAAGGAACTCGAGTGGATCAAGCGCGGGGTGGGCGGTGGTCAGGGCTGGGAGACCTGTAGCGCCACGTCGAACTCCAGGAGGCTGGCACCCGTGGAGACCGGAGGGCGGGGCTTGTCACCGGGCGCGGTGGCGTGGGCGGCGCGAGCGGGGCCGGCGGCCCACGCCTGGTACGCCTCTTCGCTCTCCCACTTCGTGTAGACGAAGTAGCGGGTCTCGCCGGCCACGGGGCGGAGCAGTTCGAAGCCGAGGAAGCCGGGGGAGTTCTCCACCGCGCCGGCTCGGGCGGCGAACCGCTTCTCCAACTCGGCGCCGCCACCGGGCGGGACTTCGATTGCGTTGATCTTCACGACTGCCATCTGCCCACCCTAGCCACCGCGCGTGGTCCTGGAGGCCAGCCCACCGCGCGCGGTCCTGGAGGTCAGCCTGCCGCAGGCGGCGTCAAAAGGGCAGCGCGAGATCAGAACGCTTCCACCACCGGCACCAGATCCGCGTCGACCACGATCGGCGCGTGGTCGGACGGGCCCTTGCCCTTGCGAGCCTCCCGGTCCACGTACGCCGAGCGAACCGCACGGGCGAACGGCGCGGACGCGTACACCAGGTCGATTCTCATGCCCTTGTTCTGGTGGAACATCCCGGCCCGGTAGTCCCAGTAGGTGAAGGGGTGCGGCCCCTTCATCGGGGTGGGCACCACGTCGCTGAGGCCCAGGTCGCGCAGCGCGGCGAGGGCCGCCCGCTCGGCCGGGGTGACGTGCGTGGAGTGGGTGAACACCGCCGGGTCCCAGACGTCGGCGTCGGTCGGGGCGACGTTGAAGTCGCCGCTGACCACCAGTGGGAGCCCGCCGGTCAACTCCGCTTCCAGTGCGTCGCGCAGCGCCGCGAACCAGGCCAGCTTGTACGCGTAGTGCGGGTCGTCCGGCGTCCGGCCGTTGGGCACGTAGACCGACCAGACCCGGACCCCGTCGCAGGTCGCGGAGATGGCCCGGGCCTCCGGAGCGGGGAAGCCGGGCTCGCCGGCGAACCCGACCCGGACGTCGTCCAGCCCGACCCGGGACAGGATGGCGACCCCGTTCCACCGGCCGTCGCTGTGGCTGGCCACCGTGTAGCCCAAATCGCCCACCTCGGTCACCGGGAAGGCGCCGTCGGGGCACTTGGTCTCCTGCAGGCAGACGACGTCCGGCCCGGTGTCGGCCAGCCACTCCAACAGTCGGGGTAGGCGGGCCTTCACCGAGTTGACGTTCCAGGTCGCCAGGCGCATGCCCCCAGCCTGCCGCATCCGCCGCCGCGACGCCGGGTCAGCCGGCCGGGGTGTCGCCGGGACGGGTCTGTTCCGCCAGGAACCGCTCCAGTTCCGCGCCGAGTTCGTCGGCCGTCGGCAGTGGTCCGGCGTCCGGGGCGAGCAGGCTCTTCTCGCCCCGACCTCGGGCGAACGCGTCGTACTGCTCCTCCAGGGCCTGGACCAGGGCGGCGGCGTCGTCGGTCTGGGCGACCTGCCGGTCGATCTCCACCCGGACCACCTCGGCGGCCGAGCGCAGCCCGTCGCCGGGCAGCAGCAGGCCGGTGCTGCGCGACACCGAGGTGAGCAGTACCTCGGCGGCGGCCGGGTACTCGGTCTGCGCCACGTAGTGCGGCACGTGGGCGGCGAAGCCCAGCGCGTCGCGGCCCTGCTCGCCGAGGCGGAACTCCAGCAGGTGACCGACGCTGCCGGGCACCTGGACGCGTTGCAGCCAGGGCTCGTAGCCCGCGATCAGGTCCGGGCGGGTGGCGTGCGCGGTCACCCCGGTCGGACGGGTGTGCGGCACCGCCATCGGGATCGAGTTGAGGCCCACGGTGAGCCGGACGTCCAACCGGGCGGCGAGCCCGGCGACGGCGGCCACGAACCGCTCCCACTGCAGGTCCGGCTCGGGGCCGGTGAGCAGCAGGAACGGAGTTTCGTCGTCGTCGTGCAGCAGGTGCAGCTCCAGCTTGGGCGCGTCGACGCTCTCCCAGTGGTCCTCGACGAAGGTCATCACCGGTCGTCGCGATCGGTAGTCGAAGAGCTGGTCGACGTCGAAGGTGGCGATCGGCCGACCCTCCAGCGAGGTGAGCAGTTGCTCGCGCGCCAGCCGGCTGGCGTTGCCGGCGTCCACGAACCCGGTGAGGGCCTGGATCAGGACCGGTTGCCCGAGGTCGGGCAGATCGTCGGTGAGCTGGTAGAGCTCGTGTGGGTCGAGCACCGGTGCGGACCTCCCTGAAATGTGCCTGCGGGGCGCCGTCGCGACGGAGGGCACCCGTTCGGGCAACGTACCCGCCATCCTGGTGCATTCCTTCTCCGGGCGATCCGTTGGCCGGGTGGTGGACGTGACCGGACCAATCGTCTCTTTACGCCACCAGGCCGAGCCTCATGGCCGATCGACCGAGGGGCGGTTCGGCCCAAAGGCCGAGTTTGTCGATCATGTCGGTCCCGGAGGTTGGATGTCCGGACCTGTCATGGTCCGTCCCGGTCCGCGTGCGGCACCAGCTTCATCCGGTACGCGAGGTACGTTCCCCGGGCGCGTCGACCCGCCCAGGTCGTCCACCAGTGCGGGCCCGATCTGTGTCGAGCACCACGTGATCACCGTGCGTGATCAGGGTTTTCACCTGCCTAGCCTCGGTTGATGCGTGACGACGGCACCCTCGACGACCGGTACGCCCCGAGTACGCCCACTGCCGATACGGAGGATGGCACCTCAGCCGAACGGACAACCGCCGCGAGCCGGCTCCGGGCGTACGCCCGGGACCTGACCGGTCGACGCCGGGCGCAGGTGGCCCTCGCCACCGGAGTGGTCTGCTGCCTCGGCCTGGCCGCCGTCGCACAGGTCCGCGACGGGACCGCGGACGCCGCGACCCGGGGCGGATCGCCCAACAGCACCGAACTGGCGCAGCGCGCCGAGCAGCAGGGTGCCTCCCGAGGCCTCGACCGGGCGGCTGCCCCGAGCAGCCCGGCCGCGGCCTCGTCCGCAGCGGCGACCCCGGCCGACCCGGACACCACCGCGCGGGCCCGGAAGGCTGCCCCCGCTCGCCCCACCAAGCCGGCACCCGTCGCCGGGCTGGACGAGGACCAGATGGAGAACGCCGAGGCGATCGTCCGTACCGGCCGCGAGATGGGGGTGCCCCGCCGAGGGCTGGTGATCGCGGTGGCCACCGCCATGCAGGAGAGCAACCTCTACAACGTGGCCAGCGGCGTGCTGCCCGAGTCGCAGGACTACCCGCACCAGGGCGTCGGCTGGGACCACGACTCGGTCGGGTTGTTCCAGCAGCGGTCGAGCAGCGGTTGGGGCCCGGTGGGTCGGCTGATGGACCCGGAGTTCGCCACCCGGCAGTTCCTCGCCGCGCTGGAGCAGGTGCCCGGCTGGGAGCGGATGCGGCTGACCGACGCTGCCCAGGCGGTGCAGGTCTCCGCGTACCCCGAGCACTACCAGCAGCACGAATGGCGGGCCACCCGGGTCGTCGACGCCATCATGCCGAGTGGGCGGTAACCTACCGCCCACTGTGGACGGTGAGGGTTGAGGCTGTCGCATCCCGGGTACATGTGTTGCGGGTAAGGGGTACACATGACAGAGGGACCATCGACAGGAGGACGCCATGTCACTGATGCAGCGAATCACCACGTTCCTGAGATCGCCGAAGGGGCAGCAGTTGGTGGAGCGAGGCCGTCGGGAGATGGCCAAGCCGGGCAACCAGCAGAAGCTCAAGGGGCTGGCGGCCCGGTTCTCCAACCGCCGCCGCTGACCGCTCCATCGGCCGCCCTGTCCGCCTTTCCCACCCCTCGGGAGACCCGGTGACCGACACCCCACCCGTCGGCGGCCAGCCTGCCGCCCCTACCCCCGAGCCGTCCGTCGGCCTGCCGCCCGGGCCGGTGGACGCCCCCGAGGGTCCGCCGGCCCGTCTGTGGGACCGGATGCGCGACGATCCGCAGTACGCGCCGGAACACCTTGCCCTGGAGGCCGTACGCCGGCTCGGGCCGGAGGCCGCGCAGTGGGCCGCCCGGGTCCGGGCCGAGCAGCCCGGCGCGTCGGCCGACGTCCTCGCCGACCAGGCGGCCCGCAAGTTCGTCAACCTGGCCCGGTTGTCGGGCGCGGTCTCCGGAGCGGCCGGCCTGCCCGGGGCCGTGATCGACGTCGGCGTGCTGGCCTGGACCCAGGCGCGGATGGTGCTGCACATCGCCGCCGCCTACGACGTCGACCCACTGCACGGCGACCGCGCCACCGACCTGCTGGTGCTCCAACGCGTGCACAAGGTCGCCGAGAGCGCCCGGCTGGCCCTCGGCGTGGCCGCCGGCCGCGAACGCGCCGACGCGCTGTTCGGCCTGGGCGGGCAGCGCCCGCTCGGTCGGGTCATGTTGCAACTCGGCATCCGGCTGGCCCAGATGGCAGGTGTCCGGGCCGCCAAGCGGATGGTCGCCAAGGTCATCCCTGGTGCCGCCATCGTGCTTGGCACCTGGGCCAACTCGTCGGCCACGAAGGACCTCGCGAAGCGTTCCCGAGTCCTCTACCGCTCGCGGGGCGTCGCCGTCCCGGAGCCCCGCCGGCGCTGACGATCGACCGGCCTGGTCAGTTCGCCAGGCCGGAGGAGCGCCAGGTGACCTCGGCGATGCGGCCCTGGCCGGTGGCGTTGGGGTGGAACCAGTCCAGCGGGTTGAGCAGGTCCAGAGTGAACCGGACCTTGTGCACCGCGCCGCCGTCGTGCCGGCAGCGGGAGCCGTACGCCCGGCAGGCCGCCACCAACTCGGTGTTGTACGCGTCGATCCGCTCCCGCACGGCGGCCCGGCGCGCCCGGTCGGCGGGCGCCGTCGAGGTCGCCTCGGCCAGCAGGGACGGGCAGATGCCCCGACGCCACGCGCGAACCGCTCGGGAGTCGCCGTGCCCGACCTCCCAGAGCCGGTACAGGTCGGGGATGCTCACCACCAGCACCCGGGCCTTCGGGCGGCCGGTCCGCAGCACCCGTAGCCCCCGGTCCACGTCGGCCCGGAACTCGGCGACCGGCGTCATCGCGTCCACGCCGCCCCGGCAGGCGTCGTTGGCGCCGATCAGCACGGTGACGTAGTCGGCACGGTCGCGTACCGCTGCCTGGGCCTGGCCCTCCAGCGCGTCCGCGCGGGCGCCGGGACGGGCGTGGTTGTACGTCCGGTCGCGGATCGCCGCATTCTGCTCCAGCAGCCGCCGGTAGTGGCTCTGCACCCGCAGGCCGTCCCCGGTCGACCAGGAGTTGCGCTCGCAGGACGTGAGCACCAGGCAGGACGCGAAGCCGGTGGTGATCGAGTCGCCGAGCGCGGCGATGCCGCCCGGCCCGCTCGACGGCGGGGCGCTCTTGGTGGGGCGGGGTGTCGCTGAGGTGCCGCCCTCGCAGGCCAGCGCGACCAGCGCCGCGAGACAGGCCAGGGCGGTGACCCCCCGTCGAGGCATGACGTCCCCTCCCGCAGCACAGAGCGACAGCGCGGTAACTCTATGCGTGGGACGTGGTTTGCCGGGGAGCTGCTGTCGGGTATGCGGCAGAGCGCCGACAGTGGTGCCAGCGTGGTGCTATAAGCCCCGCCAGGGCGCCCGCTGGCCGTGCAGCCACCAGTGCAACGCCCGGGTGATCCGCGGCAGCACCAGATAGGTCATCAGCGGGGTCAGGCAGAGCGTCATCAGCAGCACCCGCGCCGCCAGCGGCACCGCGTCGAGGAAGTGACTGGTCAGCAGGGTGGCGCTGAGGCTCAACGGGAAGAACGCCAGCCAGATGGTCACCGCCTGCTTCCACCTCGGCGGCGACGTCGGGGCGATCGGCGCCACCAGGTCCACCGAGTGCTCCAACGGAGGGTCGAACCAGCCCTCGATCCCGGTGCGCCGCTCGACCCGGGTGTGCTCGACGATGCCCTGCGCCGAGCTGAGCCACCAGTGCCGCTGCGGGGACTCCTCCCACCGCCGCAGCGTCTCGGCGTCGGCGAAGCGGTAGAGCATGTGCCAGTCCGGCGAACCGGGGCCGCTCTGCACCCAGCCGGCGCCGAGGAACCCGGGGAACGCCTCGGCCAGCGCGGTGCCGGCCCGCATCCAGGCCACCATCTCGCTGGACCGGGCCGGGTCGACGCGACGGGCGATGGCGACGGTCACCGGCACGGCGAGGGTCATTGACATACGCCCATCCTGCGGTTGGCGAGGCCGCGGCGCGAACGGATGTAAGCGAGCACACCAGCACACCGAGGGTGGGAGCGTGCGGTGCCGGTTAACCCGGCCGATCGGGGGTAGGTCCCTGGGTATGACGAGATCGCAGCCTCGGCGTGCCCGTGGCACGGTCGGCCACGCCAACAGCGCGCTGAACCTCCGGCTCACCCTCGCCAGCTTCGGGCTGGTGATCATGGTGATCTTCGCGGTACTGGCGTTCTGGGCCGGCCTGGCCTGGCTCGGCGTACTCTGTGCGATCTTCGCAGTGGTCGCCGTGGTCGACCTGGTCGTGATCCAGCGCCGCCGCGCCGCCCGCCGCCGCGAGGAGCCGGGCGTACGACACTCGCTGTTCGAGTGACAGGAGGACGAGATGCCCCACATCGCCACCACCAACCCCGCCACCGGACAGGTGCTCAAGACCTACGAGGCGATGTCCACCGAGCAGCTCGACGGTGCCATCGAGCGCACCGACCTCGCGTACCAGCAGTTGCGGGCGACGACCGTCGACCAGCGTGCCCGGTGGATGCACGCCGCCGCGGACCTGCTCGACGCCGAGCGCGACGAGATCGCCCGGATCATGACCACGGAGATGGGCAAGACCTACGTGGCGGCGCAGGCCGAGGTGACGAAGTGCGCCACGGCCGCCCGCTTCTACGCCGACAAGGCCCCCGCGTTCCTCGCCGACGAGCCGGCCGACGCCGCCGCCGTCAAAGCGACCAGGGCGTTCATCCGTTACCAGCCGATCGGTGTGGTGCTCGCGGTGATGCCGTGGAACTTCCCGCTCTGGCAGGTGATGCGTTTTGCGGCACCGGCCCTGATGGCCGGCAACACCGGCCTGCTCAAGCACGCCTCGAACGTGCCGCAGACCGCCCTGCTGCTGGAGGACGTGTTCCGACGCGCCGGCTTCCCCGAGGGCGCCTTCACCACCGTCCTGGTCGGCTCCGACGCCGTCGACCGGATCCTCAGCGACCCCCGCGTACGCGCCGCCACGCTCACCGGCAGTGAGCCGGCCGGTCGGTCCATCGCGCAGATCGCCGGACGGGAGTTGAAGAAGACCGTCCTCGAACTCGGCGGCAGCGACCCCTTCGTGGTGATGCCCTCGGCCGACGTGGACCGGGCCGCCGAGGTCGCCACCACCGCCCGCTGTCAGAACAACGGTCAGTCCTGCATCGCCGCGAAACGGTTCATCGTGCACACCGACGTGTTCGACGCCTTCGCGGAGAAGTTCGCCGCGAACATGGCCGCGCTGCGAGTCGGTGACCCGATGGACCCGAACACCGACGTGGGGCCGTTGGCCAGCGAGCGGGGCTGCGACGAGGTGCACGCCCAGGTCCGTGACGCGGTCGAGAACGGCGCCACCGTGCTCTGCGGCGGCGAACTGCCGGGCGGCGACGGTTGGTTCTACCCGCCGACCGTGGTCACCGACCTCACCCCGCAGATGCGGATGTGGTCCGAGGAGGTCTTCGGCCCGGTCGCCGGCCTGTTCCGGGTCTCGTCGTACGAGGAGGCGATCGAGCTCGCCAACGGCACCAGCTTCGGGCTCGGCTCGAACGCCTGGACCCGGGACCCGGACGAGCAGGAGCGCTTCGCCACCGACCTGGACGCCGGGAACGTCTTCGTCAACGGCATGACCACGTCCTACCCGGAGTTGCCGTTCGGCGGGGTGAAGAACTCCGGTTACGGGCGGGAGCTGTCCGCGCTGGGTATGCGGGAGTTCTGCAACACCAAGACGGTGTGGGTGGGCGAGGGCGCCGCCTCGGCCGGAGCCGGCGCGCACGCCGAGTAGCCCGCAGGCATCAGCCGACGCCGTCGTGGGTAGGAAGTGCGCCCATGACGTCGTTCGGTTTCCACGCCTCCCACGAGCAGATCGGTCCGCGCGCCCTCCTCGAGGCGGTGATGCACGCCGAGCGGGCCGGCTTCGACGCCGCCATGTGCTCCGACCACTTCTCCCCGTGGAGCGCCCGGCAGGGCGAATCCGGCTTCGCCTGGTCCTGGCTGGGCTCCGCGTTGCAGGCCACCGGTCTGCCGTTCGGGGTGGTCAACGCGCCCGGCCAGCGGTACCACCCGGCGATCATCGCGCAGGCCATCGGCACCCTCGGCGCGATGTACCCGGGCCGATTCTGGGCCGCGCTGGGCACCGGCGAGGCCAGCAACGAGCACATCACCGGCGACCCGTGGCCCCGCAAGGACGTACGCGCCGCCCGGCTGCGTGAGTGCGTGGACGTGATCCGCGCGCTGCTGGCCGGCGAGGAGGTCAGCCACGACGGCCTGGTCCGGGTGGACCGGGCCCGGCTGTGGACCCGCCCGGAACAGCCGCCCGCGTTGGTCGGCGCCGCCGTCAGCGTGGCCACCGCCCGCTGGTGCGCCGAGTGGGCGGACGGGTTGATCACCGTGAACGCCCCGACGGCGCACCTGCGCGAGATGATCGACGCGTACCGGGACGCCGGTGGGCGCGGGCCGCTGCACCTGCAGGTGCACGTCTCCTGGGCGCCGGATCAGGCGCAGGCCGAGGCCATCGCGTACGACCAGTGGCGCAGCAACGTCTTCGCTCCGCCGGTCTGCTGGGACCTGGAGACCGTCGAGCACTTCGACGTGGTCTCCGCCGACGTACCGGCGCAGCGGGTCGCCGAGGTGGTCAACGTGTCGGCGGACCTGGGCCGGCACGTCGGCTGGCTGGAGGAGTACCTGGAACTCGGCTTCGACCAGATCGCCCTGCACCACGTCGGGCAGGAGCAGCGCGGCTTCATCGACGCGTTCGGCACCGAGGTGTTGCCGAAGCTGCGCCCGGCTGGCTGATTGAGGCTCGGAGCCGTCGGACCCCTAGGCTCGTACCCCATGGAAAGCCTGTTTCCGGTCGTCGTCTTCCTGGCGATCGCCACCCTGGGCGCCGCGCTGGCCCGCCGGCTCGGCCTGCTCGCGCCGATCGTCCTGGTCGTGCTCGGTCTGGCGCTCTCGTTCGTGCCGGGCTTCCCGCAGGTGCACCTCGAACCCGAGCTGGTGCTGATCGGCATCCTGCCGCCACTGCTCTATGTGGCCGCGTTGGAGACCTCGGTGCCGGCGTTCAAGAACAACATCCGGCCGATCCTGCTGCTCGCCGTCGGCCTGGTGCTGTTCACCGCGTTCGTGGTCGGGTTGGTGCTGCACCTGCTGCTGCCGCAACTGCCGTTCGCGATCTGCCTGGCCCTCGGCGCGGTGGTCGCCCCACCGGACGCGGTGGCCGCCACGGCGGTGGCCCGGCGGGTCGGCCTGCCCCGCCGGGTCGTCACCATCCTGGAGGGGGAGAGCCTGATCAACGACGCCACCGCGCTGGTGCTGCTGCGGGTGGCGACGCTGGCCACCGTCGGCTCGGCGGTCGGCACCGCCGACGTCGCCATCGAGGTGCTGCGGGCCACCGGCGGCGGCATCGTGATCGGGGCCCTCGGGGCGGTGGTCTTCGGTTTCCTGCACCGGCGGATCAGCGACCCGCTGCTCGACAACGCCCTGTCGCTGATCATCCCGTTCGCGGTGGTGTTCACCGCCGAGCACGTGCACGCCTCGGGTGTGGTCGCGGTGGTCGTCACCGGCCTGGTGCTCGGGCACAAGCTGCCGCAGTTGATGTCGGCGGCGTCACGGTTGCAGGTCGGCGCGTTCTGGCGGCTGGCCCGTTTCCTGCTGGAGGGCCTGGTCTTCCTGCTGGTCGGGCTCCAACTGCGGGAAGTGCTGCGTGGCCTCGACGAGCCGATCGGTTCGCTCATCCTGATCACGTTCGCGGTGCTCGCCGCCGTCTTCCTGACCCGCTTCGTCTGGCTCTTCCCGGCCACCTACCTGGCCCGGTTGGTCCCCCAGATCCGCCGACGGGACGCCAGGCCGTCGCCGAAGTTCCCGATCATCATCGGCTGGGCCGGGATGCGCGGCGTGGTGACCCTGGCCGCCGCACTCGCGTTGCCGCTGACCCTCGCCGACGACGAGCCGTACCCCCGGGCGTTGTTCATCTGGTTGGCCTTCGCGGTGATCGTCTTCACACTCGTCGGCCAGGGCGCCACGCTGCCGTTGGTCGCACGTCGGCTGCGGCTGCCGCCGGACGACCCGGTGCAGGACGCGCTGTCCGCGGCCGGTGTGCAGCAGCAGGCCAGCCGGGCCGCCCAGGAGCGCCTCGACGAGCTTGCCGACAGCGCCCCGGAGGCGGTGGTGGACCGGCTGCGTCGAGCGGTGGAGGACCGCACCAACATGGCGTGGGAACGGCTCGGCGGCGCCGAGCGGGAGACCCCGTCGCAGGCGTACGGTCGGCTACGACAGGAGATGATCGACGCCGAGCGGGACGTGTTCCGGGCCGCTCGGGACTCCGGTCAGATTCCTGAGGAGGTGCTGGTGCGGGCCTATCGTGACCTGGACCTGGAAGAGTCGTTGCTGCGGGAGGTCGAGAAGTGAGTTGTGAGCACCTGACCGAGGCGGGTGCCGTCGAGGCGCGTACTCCCGACGAGTGCGCGGACTGCGTCGCCGTCGGCGACACCTACTGGGTGCACCTGCGCACCTGCCTGAGTTGCGGGCAGGTCGGCTGCTGCGACTCGTCGCCCAACCAGCACGCGAGCAAGCACTACGCGTCCACCGGACACCCGGTGATCCGCTCGGCGCAGCCCGGCGAGGCGTGGCGATGGTGCTACGTCGACGAGGAGATCGGCTGACCGCTGGCCGGGAGCGGCTGGGCGCGGTTCGCCAGGGCCCGTCGGGTCAGCGGTGGCACGGTCAGACCGGTGCCGGCGAGCAGCCCGGCCAGGGCCAGCCAGCCGACCGGACCTCCGTCGAGGATGAGCCAGGTCAGCAGTGCCGGCCCTGCCGCGCGGGCCAGCCCGGCGAGCAGTGTGTCGACCCCCTGGTAGGCGCCGATGGCGTCCGGGGCGGCGAGGTCGTAGGCCAGCGCCGCCCCGGCCCCGCCGTGCCACAGGTCGCCCAGGGTGTAGACCACTGTCGCGCCCAGTAGCAGGCCGACTGCGGCCATGGTGGGCACGACGGCGGTCGCGGCCCACAGCAGCATCCCCGCCGCGAGCACCAGGCCGGCTCGACGCATCGCCGTCGCCGCCGGCAACGCGTGCCGGGCACTCCTGCTCAGCCGTACCGCGAGCAGCACGGTGAGCAGCGTGTTGACCAGCAGCACGGCGGCGACAGTCACCGGGGGCGCGTCGGTGCGGGTCACCACCCACAGCGGCAGAATCAGCGTCAGCGCCACCCAGTGCAGGGAGAGCACCGCCGAAGCGCCGGCGACCGCGAGGAAGCGCCCGTCGCGCAACGCACGGCCCGGTCGCGGCCGGACCGGCCGCCGGACCGGCGGATACGGCGGCAGGCGCATGATCAGCGCCGCCGACAGCAGATAGGTCGCGACGTTGCCGAGCACCAGCAGCCGGTACGCCCACCCGGTATCCGCCACCAGCGCGAACGCGGCCAGCCCCGCGCCGAGCGTCACGCCCAGGTTCGCCACCGCGCGAAGGGTGGCGAAGGCGTGCACCCGGCCCTCCGGCCCACCGACCGCAGCGACCAGCGCGGCGCGGACCGCCAGGTTGCCGGAGACCAGCAGCGCGTCCACCGTGGCCACCAACAGGAAGGCCGGGAACGAGCCGACCAGCAGGTACGAGGCGGCGACAGCGGCCTGTGCCAGTTGGAGGACCGCACGCAGCGCCCGGGGATCACGCCGGTCGGCGAGGCCACCGAGCGGAACGCTGGCGGTGAGCCCGACCAGGCCGGCGACAGTGAGCCCCAGCCCCACCTCGGTCGGAGTCAGCCCCACGGAACGGGTGAGGTAGAGCGCCGCAGCGGTCACCCACAGCCCGGTGCCGACCGTGTTGGCCAGGGTGGCCAGTGACAGGGTGCGCAACCGACCGGGCGGCGGCAGCGGCGACAGCGACCGCCAGCGGTCGCGAAATCCCGTCCGGGTGCCCATCCACCGACCCTAGAGCCGGCGCGTGCGCACCGATGCCCCGCACAGTGCGGCACCCGTCACAGTCCGTGGCCAGGTCATCGACTGATCTCACGGCGGGCCGAGGCGGCCTGCCACGTGCTGACCGTCCGGACAGGGACCGGTGAGCTCAGCGGGCCACGTGGTCGACGAGGCGTTCGGTGGCGAGACAGGAGACGAGGCAGCGTTCCTTGGCGTCGCCGCTCAGCCGGGCGGTCCAGTCGGTGAGGCCGCCGTCGCCGATCTCCAGGCTGCCGTCCAGGACGGTGATCCGTAGGGCGCAACCGGCGTAGTAGCCGCGACCGCGCCGGCGCTCCGGCTCGTCCACGAGCGGCACCACACCGCCATCGAGTGCCGGTCGGACGGTGTCGGCCAGCCGCTCTCGGACGACGTCGTCGTCGAAGGTCGTGACGTGCAGTCGCGGCGCGACCGTCGGCGCCAGCTCGGTGAGGACCGTCTGCCAGTAGGCGAGGTGGCGGTTCAGCAAGCGGGCCTGTGTGACGCCCGAACCGCTGTCCCGGGCGCTGGACACCAGGGCGAAGAGCCGGAAGTGCGCCGACGCCCGGCCGCCGAAATCCTGCGCCCGCAGCACGCGATGGGCAGCGGCCAGGTGCACCTCGCTCTGTCCACGGCGACGCACGGCCGCCTCGACGGCGAGGGCGTTGGTGGGATCGCTCAGCACCTCGCTGGCGCGCATCGTGGTGACGATCCTGTTCTGACTGACCGGTCCGACCGCCGAGCAGGTGCCGACCGGTACGACCGGCGACAGCTCCACACCGGAGACATCGGCGGGCAGCAGTTGCCACATCCGGGCCTCCATCCGAGCGAGTACGCGCGGATCCACGCCGGCCGGGCGGACGAACCGGTCCTCGCGCCAACGGCGTACCACCTCGGACGGGCGGACAATCGCCGCGCGGTCGCGGGCCACGCCCAACAGCAGACTGCGCAGGTCCGCGCCGGACAGCCCGGCCAGTGCGGCCCGTGTTCCCGCCGGCATCGCCGCCCACACCCGACGCTCCGCGTCGGTCAGTTCGCCGCCGTCCATGACCATAACCATGGCCCGCGTGGCGGGGCGGATCCACCGGTTTTGGCGTGCGGGCCTTCAGCCGAGCCGACGGATGAGGAGTTGCCCGGGCCAGGGGTCACGTCCCGGTCGCGTGACAGTGAACGCATCGGTGGCGGTGAAGCCGCAGCCCTCGTAGAAGCGGACCAGCGCCCGATCGTCGCCGCCGTAGCAGTCCACCCGCAACAGTCCCAGCCCTCGGGACCGGGCCAGGTCCGCGGCGTGCTCCAGCAGCCGCGCCCCGATCCCCAGGCCGGCATGCTCCCGGTCGGTGACCAGCAGCCGCACGTAGAGCTCCGGTTCGGTGGCCGGGGGCACGTCGTCGCTGGCGGAGCCGACCACCAGCGCACCGACCGGGCGGTCGTCACACATCGCCAGGTGCAGGCCGCCGCCCGATGCCCAGTCGTCGGCCTGGGCGATGCGACGCGGATCTGTCGAGGCCGGCTCGGTGCCCCACTGACCGGTCCGGCCGCGCGCCGCCAGCCAGGCGGTGGCGCTGTCGAGTAGCCGCAGCACGGTCCCGGCGTCGTCGGGGCCAGCGGGGCGAATGGTGATCCTCTGCTGGTCGGTCATGCCCGCCATGCTGCTACACCCTGCGCGGGCGGGCCAGCGCCCACCGGCTCAGCGACAGGCTGGCAGGTCCACCATGGCGGCGCAGCCGTACCCGGGGTGGCGGGCTCATGCCGGGTGCGTGGACCGTGGTCACGTCCGTCAGTGGTAGTGGTTTCGGCGGGGAAGCTGGTCGGGGTCCAGCCAGGCGGGTGGCACGAATTCGGGACGGCCGTCGCCGGCGATCTGGACGGCCCAGTCGCTGTGGTGGATGTGGCGGTGGTGGTGGCCGCAGAGCAGGACGGCGTTGTCGAGGCTGGTCGGGCCGCCGTCGGCCCAGTGCCGGACATGGTGGGCGGCGCACCAGCGGGGCGGTCGGTCGCAGCCGGGGAACGCGCAGCCACGGTCGCGCAGCACCAGGGCACGGCGCAGGGGGCCGGTGATGAGGCGGCGTTGCCGGCCGATGTCGAGTGGTTGACCGGCACCGCCGAGCACGGCGGGCAGGATGGCGGCGTCGCAGGCGAGCCGACGCACGGCCTCGGGGGTGAGCTGTAGGCCGGTGTCGAGGGCGCCGTTGCCCAGCTGTCGGGTCAACCCGTCATAGCTGGTGGTGACGACGACCTGGGTGGTGTCGCCGCCGTGCTCGGGCAGCTCACCGGTGCGGAGCGCTAGGCGGAACACGTCGGCGAGCGCGTCGTGGCGGCGTTGCCCTGCGGTGCGGCTGTCGTCGGGCCCGGTGGGCGCGCTCAGCGGGTCGATGGCGGCACGTAGCAGGGCGGCTGCCTCGACGTCGAGGATGCCGGTGAGGCGGAGCCTGCCGTCGGTCTGTTCGGAGAGGGTCAGGTGCTGGTCGCGCGCGGCGCGGGATTCCTCTGCTCTCAGCGCGGCTTCGGCGGCGGCGTCGGCGATCTCGGGAGCGACGTGGTCGAGGATGCGGGTGCCGAGTCTGCGTAGCTGGCTGGCGTCGAACTGCGCCGCCCAGTCGACGAGGACACCCACGGCCTTGTCGGCGGCCTCAGGCCCTGCGGCGGTGTGCACGGTCTCGACCGTGTCGGCGATGACCCGGACCTGATCCACGTCGACCGCGCCGCCGGCCAGCGAGTCCCGTACGGCGGCGGGAGCGGCGTCGAGCCTGGCGGCCAGCTCGACCAGGCGGCGGGCGGCACCGACCCCGAGCCGCAGCCGCTCCCGTAGCCACACGGCCGTGCAGGACGCGCCCTGGGCGGTCGCGGTGCCGCGCCCGTCCAACTCGCGCACGAGGCCCAGCTTGACCGCGGCCAGACGTTGTTCAAGGCGGTGCGTGGCATCCAGCGCCGCCACCAGGTCGCGGTCGCTGGCGGCCCAGGCGGCCGTGTCGAAGCAAGCCGTCACCGCAGCCTCCGCCTGCTCCAACGCATCGATCACACCCAAACAGGTGTACGACAATTTGGTGCTCAGTAGGTTGGGCGGCTGCTCTCATCGTTCGCCCGCTGCCCGCTGCTGCCCGCTGGTCCGCTGCTGCCCGCCGGCCGCCGGGCACGGAGCGTCGACTGACGTCTATGATCCAGCGGCGGCTGGACCAGGGCGGGGGATGCACGTTGATCAAGGCGGTCTTCTTCGATGTCGGTGGGACGATTCTCGACGAGTCCCGCGAGTTCGCGGCCTGGGCGGACTGGCTCGGCGTTCCACGGCACACGTTCTCGGCGGTCTTCGGTGCGGTGATCGCCCGAGGTCTGGACTACCAGGAGACCTTCCGGGCCTTCCGCCCCGACTTCGATCTCGCTGCCGAGCTCGATCGTCGGGCGACCGCCGGCCAGCCGGAGACGTTCGGCGAGGAGGACCTCTACCCGGACGCGCGAGGGTGCCTGACCGCGTTGCGGGACCAGGGTCTGTTGGTGGGCCTGGCCGGTAACCAGCCGGCCCATGCCGAGTCGATCCTCGGTGCTCTCGACCTCGCCGTGGACGTGGTCGGCACCTCGCACGGTTGGGGTGTGGCGAAGCCGGCACCGGCGTTCTTCGAGCGGGTCGTCCGCGAAGGTGGTGGCGACGCGGCGTCGATCCTGTACGTCGGCGACCGGCCCGACAACGACGCACGTCCGGCGCTGGCGGCCGGGATGAAGGCCTGCCTGATCCGGCGCTCCCCGTGGGGTCACATCCTCGACATCCCGGCCGTGTCCGAGCAGTGTCTGTTCCGCATCGACTCGCTCGACGAACTTCCGAGTCTGGTCCGGGAGCACAACGCGGCCGGCAGGTAGCTGTGCTGTGCAGGGGCACCTGGCCCACCGACACCGGTGCTCCTGGTGGCCGCCCACATCGGGCGGCCACCAGGAACGGCGTCAGGTCAGCGAGCAGGCCGAACCGTTGACGCTCACCAGGCCGGGACTCGGGTTGGCGCTGCCGGCGGTCGTCGCGTTGAAGCCGAACGTCACCGAACCACCGGGTGCGATCTTGGCGTTGTACGACTCGTTGCGCGCGGTCACCGTCGCGCCGGACTGGGTGACCTTCGCCAGCCACGCCTCGCGTACCCGCTGGTCGCCGGTGAACGCGAAGCGCACGTTCCAGCCGTTGACGGCCGTGGTCCCCGTGTTCCGCACGGTCAGCTGGGCGGTGAACCCGGTGCCGCCCTGCCAGGCGCCGTAGTTGGTGTAGCGCACCGAGCAGGTGGTGGCCGGCACCGCGCCGGAGTCACCCTGGTCGGCCAGGAACGAGGCGATCCAGGTCAGCGCCGAGTTCCAGTTGATCGCCACCTCGTTCGTCGAGTACGAGTTGATGTCGTCGACGTAGCAGAACATCGGCTCGCAGCCGGCCAGCAGTTGCGCCACGAACGGGTCCTGCAGGGCCGCGTTCGGGCCACCGGCGATCGAGCCGGCCGGCGGCCGGGGCGTGCTCGGGTCGAGCTGGTGGCCGAAGATGCGGCTGTGCTGGTTCTGCGCGGCGTGCTCGCCCCAGCCGGTGACGTAGGAGATGTTCAGCGCGTTGCGACCGAGGATGTAGTCCATCGCCTGCACCGCACCGTCACGGTAGACCGGGTTGCGGGTCAGGTCGAACGCGGTGGCCAGCACGACGGCGTTGTTGATGACGTTGCTGTTGCCGCCCCAGAAGTAGTTGTTGGCGTCACCGGGCATCGGCAGCCCGTACGCCTGCCGGCGCAGCTCGGCGAGGTACGTGTCGGCGGCGGTGGTGACCGAGGCACGGACCCGGGCCAGGTCGGCGGCGGGCAGCCCGTTCGGCACGGTGGCCAGGTCGAGGCGGCCCAGCGCGGCGACGCTCTGCCAGCCGAAGCCGCGCGGGTCGAACACGTTGCCGGTGTGGTGCGGCGACGCGGTCAGGTCGGTCAGGTAGGTCTGTGCCCCGGTGGTCAGGTACAGCTCGGCCGCCGCCCAGTAGAACTCGTCGGAGACGTTGCTGTCGTCGTACGCGCCGCCGCCGGTGCCGTCGGTCGGGCTGGCGTACACCGCCGGGTGGGCCTTGGCCGCGCTGTAGGCCGTCTTCGCCGCGGTGGCGCAGCGGTTCGCGAACGCCGCGTCGTAGGGGGCGAACAGGCGCGCGCACTGGGCGGCGGTGGCGGCCATGTTGAGGGTGGCAGCGGTCGACGGCGGGTGCAGCTCGCGCGGCTGCGGGTCGTCCTGCGGGGCGAGCGGCAGCCCGGTCCAGTTCTGGTCGTGGATCTTGTGGTGGACCATTCCGGCGAGCGGCTTGCCGGCCGGCACCTGCATGCGCAGCAGGAACTCCAGCTCCCAGCGGGCCTCGTCGAGGATGTCCGGTACGCCGTTGCCGCGCTCGGGCACCCGCAGGGTGCTGTCGCCCAGCGCCGCGCCGCCGTCGGCGGTGGCCGCGGTCTTGGTCCGCTCGAAGGTGTTCAGTAGCTGGTAGGTGGCGATGCCGCCGTTGACCACGTACTTGCCGTGGTCGCCGGCGTCGTACCAGCCGCCGCGCACGTCGAGCGAGTAGTCGCAGACGCCCGGCTGGCAGGGCACGCTGGTGTCGCCCTGGTTGGGTGCCACGCCGAGGTGACCGGCGGGGCGGGCGTACTCGTCGCCGATCAGGTCACCGTCGATGGCGATGCCGCTGCGCTGGGCGTAGAAGAACTGCAACGAGTCGGAGCGCAGCTGGTCGTAGAGGGTGCCGGAGATGTCGAACGGGTGGCTGGTCTCGCCGTCCACGGTGAGCGTCAGCCCGCTGGCCGGGGTGCGGTAGCTGGAGAAGTCGACGGTGTGCACGTTCTGCCCGGAGGCGGCGTCGACACCGCGCGCGGTGGTGGTGCCGCTGGCCACGACGGCCCCGGCGGCGGAGCGCAGCTGCCAGGGCAGCGATGCGGTGGCCTCGGTGACGACCGTGGCGTTCTTCGGGCCGCCCGGCAGGTAGCCGACCTGGTTGACGCGGACTCGTGGACCGGTGTCCGGCACGTACGGCTCGGGTGGCTCGCCGCCGCGCAGTGAGACGTCGTCCAGGCAGATGGTCTGCGCCTCGGCGGCGCCACCGACCTGGAAGATCAGTTGGGCGTTCGGGTTGTCGTCCGGCACGGTGAAGGTCTGCTCGACCCGCTGGGCGGTGCCGGTCGCGGTGGCGTCCACGGCCGCGTAGGTGGTGTAGGGGGCGCTGCCGAGTTGCAGCACGGCCTTGACGGCGGCGCCGGGGGTGGCGGAGACGGCGAAGCCGAGGGTGTATTCGGCGCCGGCGATCAGCGGTACGCCGTCCTGGCCGATGCCGGCGTCCCACGGGTTGGCGAGCCCACCCGCGACGGTGGTGCAGAGCCGGCCGTCGGTGACCGCGAGCGCGCCGGTGCCGAAGGAGAACCAGGGGCTCACCCCTTCGCTGAAATCGCCGTTGTCGATCTGCTCGGGGGCGTCCGGTGGTGGGTCGGCGTGGGCGACGCCGGCGCCCACGGCGGTGAGGGCCAGAGTGGTCGCCGCAGCCAACAGCAGGCGGCGTCGGGATGACGTCACGGGGAGTCCTTCCGGGACGGAGACGGGGCGGTGGTGGCGACAAGAAGCTGGGAGCGCTCCCAGTGTCGGCTCGATGTTTCCAGCGTCGGATGCCGATGTCAATTGATCTGGTTGGATGGGTTGTGGCATCCGACGAGGGCGGTCGGCGCGACGGGTTCACCGACCTGCGGCGTCACCAAGACGTGAGATTGGCCGCGCCACGCGCCGTCGTCCTGATCTCCTAAAGACAACTGCGCCCTTCGCCTGGCAGGCTGCCTCCCATGACCCTGAAGCTGCGTTCCGTGGGAACGAGCGACCGTGGGCTGATCCGCAGCGGGAACCAGGACGCCCTGCACGCCGGCACCTGGCTCGTCGCCGTCGCCGACGGCATGGGCGGGATGGCCGCCGGGGACCTGGCCAGCGCCCTCACCATCGACGCGGTCGCCCCGCTGGACGTGGAGACACCTGAGGACGCCCTGGTGGCCGCGCTCGAAGGTGGCATCGCGCTGGCCACCTCCCGCATCCGGCAGGCGGTCGCCGAGGATCCCGAGCGTCAGGGCATGGGCACCACGCTGACCGCCCTGCTCTTCGCCCGTACCGGCAGCTGCCTGGCCCTCGCGCACGTCGGCGACTCCCGGGCCTACCTGTTCCGTGAGGGCGTGCTCAAGCAGGTCACCCGGGACGACACGTTCGTCCAGATGCTGGTGGACCAGGGTGTGATCACCGCGGACCAGGCCAGCAGCCATCCGCGACGCGCCGTGGTCACCCAGGCGTTGCAGGGCGACGAGGTCTCCCCGTCGTACGCGACGATGGTGCCCCGGGCCGGCGACCGGTGGTTGCTGTGCAGCGACGGGCTCTCCAACGTCGTCCGTCCGGACACCCTCACCGAGGTGCTGACCGGCTATCCGGACCGGGCGGAGTGCGTCGGCAAGCTCATCGACCTGGCGCTGCACGCCGGAGCGCCGGACAACGTCACGGTGGCGGTGGCCGACGTGTCGGAGGAGTAGGGCCGACGCTCAGCGTCGGCGGGGGAGTAGGGCCGACGTTCAGCGCCGGCGTGGCGTGGCGTGCCGGGTGGGCGTCGCCGTGCCCGGGTCCTCCGGCCACGGGTGTCGTGGATAGCGTCCGCGCAACTCGGAACGGACCTGCGGGTAGCCGGTCCGCCAGAACGAGGCCAGATCGGCGGTGACCGCCACCGGCCGACCGGCGGGGGAGAGCAGGTGCAGCAGCACCGGCACCCGCCCGTCGCCGACGCGTGGTGCCACCGACCAGCCGAACGTCTCCTGGAGTTTGACCGCGAGCACCGGCGCGGCCGGGTCGGTGTAGTCCACCCGGATCCGTGAGCCGCTGGGCACCTCGATCCGCTCCGGGGCCACCTCGTCCAGGCGGGCGGCCTGCGCCCAGGGCAGCAGCCGGCGCAGCGCCGACGTCACGTCCGCCCGGGCCAGGTCGGCGCGGCGCCGGGCGGCGGCCAACTCCGGCCCCAACCAGGTCGGCGCCGCGTCGAGCAACGCCTCGTCGCCCACATCCGGCCAGGGGGCGCCCAGGTGGTGCCGGAGGAACGCGAGCCGCTCGCGCAGCGCCCGCGCCGCCGGCGGCCAGGACAACAGCCCCAGGCCCTCCTGGCGCAGCCCGGTCAGCAACGCCGCGGCCACCTCGGCCCGGTCCGGTCGGTCCAGCCGCCGCTGGACCAGCTCGATCGCGCCCAGCCGGGTCACCTCCCGGGCTACCACGTCCCCGTCGGACCAGCCCACCTCCCGAACCGTGCGTAGCAGCGGGCCGGCCGCCTCCCGGGCCGTCGCCTCGTCCACCGGCGAGGCCCGGCGGATCCGCGCCGCCGGTGCGCCGGGCGTGCGGTCCGCGACGGCCACCGCCAGCCAGTCGGCACCGGCCAGGCCCGAGCCGGCCGCCAGGTCCGCGGCGGTCCCGCCGGTCATCAGGTACGCCGAGCCGCCCGGCCGCCGCACCCGGGCCAACCGTTCCGGGTACGCCAGACCGACGAGCAGCCCGGCGGCGAGATCGTCGCTCAGCGCACCTGAGGTGGCCCGTCCCACCGAGTCGGCGGCCGAACCGGGTCGCCCGTCGGCGTCGGCACCGCGGGCGCGGCCCGGAGGGCCGGCTTCGGATCGGCCGTCCCCCGCGCGGCCCTCGCCGGGCAGCGCGGCGCGCAGCCGTCGTACCTCGGTACGCCAGCGGGCCGTCGCCCCCGCGTCGACGCCGGCACGCAGCCGACGCCAGCCGGCCACCAGGTCGTCACCGGGACCGGCCGCGCTCTCCTCCGCGAGCAGGGCGACCACCTCGGCCGCCCGGTCGGCGCCGACCCGACCGGCGCCGTCGAGCAGCGCCCGGGCCAGCCGGGGATGCGCTCCGGCAGCGGCGATCGCGCGTCCCCGCGCGGTGATCCGTCCGTCGGTGTCGACCGCGCCCAGGGTGTGCAGCGTGTCCCGGGCCACCGCCATCGCGGCGGCCGGTGGCGCGTCGGGCAGTGCGAGCCCGACACCGTCCGGCCGACCCCAGGCGGCCAGTTCCAGCGCGAAACCGGTCAGGTCGGCGGTGGCGATCTCCGGTTCGGGCCGTGCCGGCAGTCGCTCGTGGGTCGCGGCGGACCAGCACCGGTAGACGTACCCGGGGGCCTCCCGGCCGGCACGGCCCGCGCGCTGGGTGGCGGCGGCTCGGGAGACCGGCACGGTGACCAGCGCGCCCAGCCCTCGGGCCAGGTCGATGCGGGGCACCCGGGACAGGCCCGCGTCCACCACGACCCGCACGCCCGGGACGGTCAGGCTGGTCTCGGCCAGCGCGGTGGCCAGCACGACCCGCCGTCGATCAGCGGGACGCAGGGCGGCGTCCTGCTCGGTGCCGCGTTGACGTCCGTGCAGCGGTAGCAGCGCGACAGTGTCCCGCAGATCGGCCAGTCGGCTGGTGACCGCGGCGATCTCGCCGGCTCCGGGCAGGAAGACCAGCACGTCGCCGTCGCGCTCGCGCAGCGCCCGCCGGATGGTGGCGGCCACGTGGTCGAGCAGGGCCCGGTCCACCGGGCCGGCCCCGGGTGGCGCGATCGGGCGCGCCGGCGGCGACCAGATCCGCGTCACCGGGTGCAGTGCCGAGTCGGCTCGGACGACCGGGGCCGGGGTGGACCCGCCGAGCAGCGCGGCGAACCGGTCGGTGTCCGGGGTGGCGGACATCGCCAGCAACCACAGGTCCGGCCGGAGGGTGGCCCGCGCCTCCACGGTGAAGGCCAGCGCGAGGTCGGCGTCGAGTTGTCGTTCGTGGCACTCGTCGAGCAGTACGGCACCCGTGCCGGGCAGTTCGGGGTCGTGGTGCAGCCGCCGGAGCAGCAGGCCGGTGGTGACCACCTCCACCCGGGTGTCCGGCCCGACCCGGCGTTCGCCGCGGACCGCGTAGCCGACGCGTTCGCCCACCCGCTCGCCGAGCAGCTCGGCCATCCGTCGGGCGGCGGCGCGGGCCGCCACCCGCCGGGGTTGGGCGATCACCACCCGGCCGGTGACCCGGTCGGCCACGGCCAGTGGCGCGAGGGTGGTCTTGCCGGTGCCCGGCGGGGCCACCAGGACGCCGGTGCCGGCCGCGTCGAGTGCCGCGACCAGCGCCGGCAGCACGGGGCGTACCGGCAGGTCCAGGGTTACGTCGGAGAGCACGGCCCAGTCTCGCACCGGCGGGGACGCCTCAGTGGCGACGGACCTCGCCCACGCCGGACACGAAGGCCCGCCAGGCGGTCGGGTCGAAGGCGAGCACCGGGCCGGAACGGTCCTTGCTGTCGCGTACGGCGACCTGACCGTCGGCTGTCGCGACCTCCACGCAGTTGCCGTTGCCACTGCTGCGCGTGCTGGTGCGCCAAGCCGCTCGGGTCAGGTCGTGCGCCGTCATCCGGGTACCTCTCGTCTGCGTCGGCGTGCCGCCGAAGCAGTCACGCAAAGTTACGAGAAGCATGCTCAAGACGGGTCAAGGACGCCGTCGGATCGAGCGCCATCCGGCACAGCTCCTCGTGCAGAAGGCTATACCCGAGCACCTGGTCGGCCTCCTCCAGAGCCAGCCCCATCGTGAGGTTATCCAGGTAAACCACGGACGCGTCGGCGGCGTCGGCGAAGTTGAGGATCACGTACGGGGTGCTCATCGCCGGATGGCCGCCGGCCGCGAAGGGAAGTACCTGAATTATCACGTTGGGTAACTGTGCGATCCGGCTCATGTGTGCCAACTGTTCGGCCATCACCGCCGTACCGCCGACCGGGCGCAGCAGCACCGCCTCGTTGAGCACCACCGAGAGCTGGACCGGGTTCTCGCGGCGCAGCACCTCCTGCCGGTGCAACCGGGCCGCGACCTTGCGCTCCAGGCCGTCCTCGCCGGCGGTGCGCCGGAAGATCTCCCGGGCGTACGCCTCGGTCTGCAGCAGCCCTGGAACCGACTCGGCCTCGTACGTGCGCAACGCCGCCGCCTCGGCCTCCAGCCCCACGTAGAACTCGAACCACTCGGGCAGCACGTCGCTGTAGTTCTGCCACCAGCCGCGTTGCTGTGCTCCTCGGGCGATCTCGATCAGGGCCTCCGCGTCCGAACCGGTCACCTCGTACAGCGCGAGGGCGGCTCGGACGTCGCGCGGTTTGATGCCGATCTGCGCGGTCTCGATCCGGGAGAGGTTGCTCTTGGACATGTCGAGCTGGCGGGCGGCCACGTCGAGGGTCATGCCCGCGCGTTCCCGGAGCTGGCGAAGCTCCCGGGCGATGCGTCTGCGGCGGACGGTCGGGCTGGCGGCGGGTCGGCTGGTGGGGGTGGCGGTCACTGTCCGAGTCTGACAGAACAAGATCCGCAGGTCGTGCCTGCACGGAGTGCAACTTTCAAATCTGGGAGTTGCGTTGCAATAGCTCTCGGTGCATCCTTTCCCGGTCGCGATCACTGTGGACACACCTGTGCGGGAGGACCGTTGCTCATCGCCGACGAGTTCTTCCTGATCGCACACAACGACAGTCGCGGCAAAGCCAAGCTGCACCCGGCGGCGACCGGGCTCGGGCTGGCCGCCGGGCTGCTCGGCGAGCTGATCCTCTATGGACACATCACCGTGTCGGCCGGGCAGGTCACCGTCATCGACCGTCGCCCGCCGGCGGACGCGCTGGCGCACACCGTGCTCGACCAGTTGATCGGCGAGTCCCAGCACCGGGCGCTGCGTACCTGGCTCAGCTTCCTGGCGCAGAGCGCGACGACCTCGGTGGGGGAGCGGCTGGCCCGCGCCGGCGTGCTGCGTCGGCAGGAGAGTCGCCGGCTGCTGCGCACCTCGGTCACCTACCTGCCGATCGATCTCAACGCGGTGGCCTGGCCGGCAACCCGGCTACGGGCACTGCTGGACCGGCCCGACCCGCCGAACGTGCCGGACGCGCTGCTGCTCGGCCTCGTGGTGGCCGCGGGATTGACCCGCGAGGTGCTGTGGAGCGCCGGCCCGCGCGCCCACCACCGGCTGAACGTCCTCATCCCCGCACTGCCGGCGCCGCTGAAGGAACTCGTCGGGCACACCGAGGCCGCCGTCGGCGCCGCCGTGCTGCGTGGCATCCCCTGATTTCCCGGTAACCCCCTACCCCTCGACGACCGGAGTAGTCGTATGCCCCCGACATCGACAGTCGACCGACCCAGCAACGTCTCCGACGCCCTGGCCCGAGGCCGCCTCGGCATCCCCTCGGTGATCTTCTTCGTGCTCTCCGCCGCCGCGCCGTTGACCGTGGTGGCCGGTGTCGTCACCACCGGCTACGGCGTCATCGGGGTGACCGGCATCCCGCTGGCCTTCCTGCTGGTCGCCGCCGTGCTCGCCCTGTTCTCGGTGGGCTACGTGGCGATGTCGCGCCGGGTGGAGAACGCCGGCGCCTTCTACGCCTACATCTCCCGTGGTCTCGGCCGGCCGGCGGGCGTGGGCGCAGCCTGGGTCGCGTTGATCGCGTACAACGCGCTACAGGTCGGGCTGTACGGCACCATCGGCGTGGCGGCCGAGCCGGTGCTCGACCGGATCTTCGGTGGGCACCCGCACTGGGCCGTCGTGGCCCTGGTGGCGTGGGCGTTGGTCGGCCTGCTCGGCCTGCTCCGGGTGGACATCAACGGCCTGGTCCTGGCCGCACTGCTGGTCGCCGAGATCGTGGTGATCCTCGTCTTCGACCTGGGGCAGATCGGCAACCCGGCCGGTGACCAGGTCAGCTTCGCCAGCTTCGCGCCGGACAACCTCTTCGTGCCGGGGGTCGGCGCGGTGCTGGTGCTGGCCATCCTGGGCTTCGTCGGCTTCGAGTCCGCAGTGGTCTTCAGCGAGGAGAGCAAGGACCCCAAGCGGACGGTGCCGCTCGCGACGTACCTGTCGGTGGCGATCATCGCAGGACTGTACGCGCTGTCGTCCTGGACCATGACGGTAGCCGTGGGGCCGGACCGGATCGTCGCCGAAGCCGGCGAGCAGAGCGTCGGCCTGATCTTCAACCTGGCTGCCGCGCACCTCGGCGACACCGTGGTCACCATCGGGCAGGTGCTCTTCCTGACCTCGGTGCTCGCTGCGATGATCTCGTTCCACAACACCACGGCCCGCTACACCTTCGCGCTCGGCCGGGAGCGGGTGCTGCCCGCGGTGTTCGGGCAGACCTCGGCCCGTTCCGGGGCTCCCCGGGCGGCCTCGGTGGCGCAGAGCGTCCTCGGCCTGGTGGTCATCCTGGTGTACGCGGTCAACGGCTGGGACCCGGTGGTCCAGCTGTTCTTCTGGGGCGGCACGACCGGTGGGTTCGGCGTACTGCTGCTGATCGCCACCACCTCGGTGGCCGTGATCGCCTACTTCGCCCGCTCCGGCGGTGGTGAGAACGTCTGGCGGCGGGTCGTCGCCCCCGGCCTGGCCACCGTCGCGCTCTTCGTGATCATCTGGTTGGCGGTGTCGAACTTCGCCAACCTGCTCGGCGTCGCGCCGGACTCCACCCTGCGCTGGGCGTTGCCCGCCGTGTACCCGGTGGCCGCCCTGTTGGGCATCGGCTGGGCGCTGGTGCTGCGCGGCAACCGTCCGGACACGTACGCCCGGATCGGCCTGGGCGCGGCGAGCAGCGCCGCCGTCGTCGAGCCGGCGGGGCAGGCCACCGCGGAGGCGACCCGATGAACGTGGTCATCGAGCGACTCGGGCCGGAGGAGACCGCCCTCGTGGCGGGTCGGATCGCCGAGGCGTTCACCGTGTTGGAGGTGACGTACTGGCTGGTGCCCGACGCGAGCAAGCGGGAGGCCGTGCTGGCCGGAGACTTCGAGATCCTGGTCGGCCATGCCATGCGGTACGGCATGGTGCACGCCACCGAGGACCGGGCGTCGGTCGCGGTCTGGTTCCCATCGGTCGGCGAGCCCGCGCCGCCGCCGGTGGACTACGACACCCGACTGGCCGCCGCCTGCGGTGAGTGGACCGACCGGTTCCAGCACCTCGACGAGTTGTTCGCGGCGAACCACCCGCACCCGGACCACCACCACCTGGCCTTCCTGGCGACCCGGCCGGACCGGCAGGGGCAGGGGTTGGGCAGCGCGTTGATGCGGCACCACCACGCCTGGCTGGACGCCAACGCGATGCCCGCGTACCTGGAGGCGAGCAGCCCGCGCAGCCGGGACCTGTACGCGAAGCACGGTTATCTGGCCGGGGAGCCGTTCCGGGTGCCCGACGGCACGCCGTTCTGGCCGATGTGGCGGGAGCCGGCGGGAACCTGACCGCACGCACCCACTGTCACGTGAGCGTGACAGTGCGGACACGAGCAGAGGGCCGGGTCCACGGACCCGGCCCTCTGCTTCGTCGACTGCTCAGTACGTGCCGTCCAGCTGGCCGCGCAGCTTGGTCAGCGCCCGGGTCAGCAGCCGGGAGACGTGCATCTGCGAGACACCGATCTGGTCGGCGATCTGCGACTGGGTCAGGTTGCCGTAGAAGCGCAGCGTGAGGATCTTCTGCTCGCGCTCGTCGAGGGTGGCCAGCGCCGGGCCGAGGGCGACCCGCAGCTCGGCCAGCTCGAACTCGTTGTCCTCGCCGCCGAGCATGTCGCCCAGCTCGGTGGCCCGCTCGCCGTCGCCGGTCGGGGTGGACAGCGACACCGCGTTGTACGCGCGGGCGCCCTCCAGGCCCTCCAGGACCTCTTCCTCGGTGAGCTTGAGGTGGGCGGCGATGTCGGCGACCGTCGGCGAGCGGCCGAGGGTCTGCAGGAGCGAGCTGTTGGCGTCGGAGATGGCGAGCCGCAGCTCCTGGAGCCGGCGCGGGACGCGGATGTCCCAGGTGCGGTCCCGGAAGTGCCGCTTGAGCTCGCCGATGATGGTGGGGATCGCGTAGCCGGCGAAGTCGACACCGCGGGAGGGGTCGAACTTGTCGATCGCCTTGATCAGGCCGACCGCGGCGGTCTGGGCCAGGTCGTCGGTCGGCTCGCCGCGCCCGCTGTAGCGGTGGGCCAGGTGGTTGGCCAGCGGCAGCCAGGCCTCGATCGCGCGGTCCCGGAGGGCGGCGCGCGACGGGTGGTTGGCGGGCAGTGCGGCCATGGCGTTGAGCAGGTCGGCGGCGCTGTCGGTGAGAGCGCGCGGGTCGAGCTTGGTGGTTGCCTTCACGGCGGTGCTCGGCTGCTCGGTGATCGTTGGCGCGGTCATGGGTGGTCCTCCCTGCACCTCGCGGACAAAAAAGGTGTGGCTCTTTGGTTTAGCGTCCTATGGGCCGTTCGGGACTCACCTTAACCTGATCGTCTCGCGGAAATCTAGCCGAAAGGCTGATGTACTTAAGGTGTGTCGAGTGATGAAAGGAGCGGATCGGGCGCAAGTCGGGCTGCCTGTGAGGATCCTTACCCGTTTCACGGTCACGTCGCGCGGACCCGGTCGTCCCCTCCGGCCTGGGCCGAGCGGCCCCTGTCCCGCGCCAACCGGTCAACATGAAATCCGACATCCGGGCAGGAGTGTCGTCTATCCGTCGTTGTCCCGCTGGTGGGACCGGCCGTAGCGTCGCGTGTACACACCCGGTTCGGAGGCACCGTGCTCGATCCAGCCGCTCCCCAGCTCGTCGTGAACAGTCGAACGCTCTTCTTCAGTTGGCTGCCGGCGGACCCGGACGCGGTCGCCGCACTGGTTCCGCCGGGGCTGTGCCCCCGCCCCGACCGTCAGGTGTTCCTCAACCAGTACGTCGTGGATGACGAGACACAGACCTCCGGCTTCGGCGCGTACTCGCTGACCTACCTCGGCGTCTCACTTGTGGGCGTCGACGCTCCCGGCGGCCTCAACCCCGGTGGCTGGTGGAGCTACTACGTGGCCTCCAGCCGGCGGGTCCGTGAGTACGCTGCCGCGCGTGGCGCCCCGGTGCTCGCCGGCCGGACCAGGATCGAGGTGAGCGGCGAGGACCTGCACTCCGAGACGGAGATCGATGGCGCGCCGTTGATCCGGGCACGCTGCCGGGTGGGCGAGACCGGTCACGTGATCAGCAGCGGGCACCACCGCTACTTCACCCGTCGTGACGGCCAGCTCCTCAGCTCGGCCTACCCGTTCGTCGCCGAGCCGGTCTCCCCGTTCGAGATCGAGTCGGTGGAGTTCC
Organism: Micromonospora sp. B9E7; assembly: GCF_039871815.1. NCBI lineage: Bacteria > Bacillati > Actinomycetota > Actinomycetes > Micromonosporales > Micromonosporaceae > Micromonospora > Micromonospora sp. B9E7. Next base: position 65,571 of record NZ_JBDPLX010000022.1, on the reverse strand, counting down.
TCCAGCCGGGGCACCCGATGTACGCGCTCCGCCCGGCCAACCCGCTGACCATCGGCTTCGGCTACTACTCGCCGCGCTCCTCGTTCGCCTACCCCGGCGGGTTGACCGTCCACCCGGTCGCCGCGCCGGAGCCGGCCCGACCGGTTCACCAGGTGCCGGCCAGCCTCGCTCGCAGCGGCCTGCCGTCCGGGTCGTAGACCAGCCGGTACACGGGCAACGCCCAGGCCCGGGTGAACCACGGCAGCCGCTCGGGGCGGTGCGGGCGCAGCCGTCCGGGCGGCCGTTCGCCGACCTGGCCGTCGTCGTACCACTGCTGGAGCGCGTCGGCGGCGGCGGTGACAGCCGCCACGGCGTCCGTCGGGTCGAGCAGGTCGGCGTCGTCCGCGCCGTCCGGGTCACGGTCCAGGTGCTCGCGCCAGAGCCGTAGCCGCACGTCCCGGGCGAAGACCCGAGCGCCGTCTCCCTGGCCTGCCGGATCGGTGGGCTGTCGCTGGTCGCGGGTGTCGTCGAGCACCGCGCAGGACAACTCACTGTCGTGGGTCCAGGACCGGCGGTTGAAGTTGTCGCTGCCCACGCTGGCCCACACGTCGTCGACGACGCACACCTTGGCGTGCACGTAGACCGGGTTACCGGCGCGGTTCTCCACGTCGAACACGTGCACCCGGTCCGGTGCGGCGCGCTCGCACAGCGACAGCGCCTGCTCCCGCCCGACCATGTTCGGCGGCAGCGCCAGCCTGCCGTCCACGTCCGGGTGCCGCGGCACCACGGCGATCAGGTGAAGCTCCGGGTTGTCCCGCAGCGCGTGTGCGAACAGATCCGCGACCTCGGCGGACCAGAGATACTGGTCCTCCAGGTAGATGAGGCGGCGGGCGCGGCGTACCGCCTTGGTGTAACCCCGGGCCACGGTCCGCTCGCCGTCGGGCGCGAACGAGTAGCGGGGTCGGACGGCGGGGTAGGTGCGTAACACCTGGATCTGGTGCGGACCGCAGGGCGGTGGATCGGCCGGTTGCTCGGGCAGTGGGTCCGGGCGCAGGTCCGCGCCGCGCAGCCGATCCCGCAGGTAGGCCATCGGGTTCTCCGAGTCCAGCGGCATCGGGTCGGTCCAGCGTTCCCGGAACAGGGTGTCCAACGCGCCCACCACCGGACCGCGTAGCGCGAGCTGCACGTCGTGCCAGGGCGGGTTGGACCCGTAGCGGGGAGACATCTGCACCGGCTGCGGGTCACCATGATGATCGGCGTCGTCGCGGCGGCTGTGGCACAGGTCGATCCCGCCGGCGAACGCGATGTCGCGGTCCGGTGCGCCCAGGTGCCGCAACACCACGAGTTTCTGGTGGTGCGACCCGCCGCGCCGGACCCGCTGGTCGAGCAGCACCTCGCCACCGGCAGCCGAGATCGTCTCGCTGAGGTCGCGGTTCTCCGCCTCGCTGTAGGCCAGCGCATCGAGGTGCGAGCGCCAGATCAGCCCCTTGACCACCACACCCCGCTGGGCGGCCTGGGCGAAGAGCTGGGCCACGGTCGGGCCGTCCGGGCGCAGCCGCTGGTCCGGGTCACCCCGCCAGTCGGTGAAGAACAGGTGGTCACCGGGGTCGAGCGCCTGCACCTCGTCGACCAGCCGGTCGAAGTACGCGGCACCGTGAATCAACGGCTCGGCGAGGTTTCCCGTGGTCCAGGTGGGTAACCCAGACACCGGGTTGGCGCGTTCCTCCGCAGTGAGAAACCAGTCCTGCAACGGCACCGTCCAGCCCCCTGGAGGTCGGCAACGTCCTCACCGTAGGACGCCCGACCCGGGTCCGCACGCCAGGCCGACGGACCAGTGACCTGGTCAACGCCATCGAAAGCGACGCGACGACAGCCGAGGAGGCCACACCATGCCCCGCGACACGACGAATCCCGTGACCGAGGACCGCGAGCCGGCGGTGGAGAGCGAACGGGGTGCGCTGGTAGCGGTGTTGCTGATGGTGATTCTGGGTGTCGCCGGGATCTTCGCGGTCTCCTGAGATCGGCGCCGACGCCTCGCGGCTGATGCGGAGGCGTCGGCGCCGATCTCAGTCCTGACCTGTGGTCAGGGGCGGGTGCCCTGACCGCCGGTGTGCGGCAGCCGCTCGCTGGGGATCACGCCGAGACGGCCGGCCTGGAAGTCCTCGAAGGCCTGGATCAGCTCGTCCCGGGTGTTCATCACGAACGGGCCGTACTGTGCCACCGGCTCCCGGATCGGCTGACCTCCCATGATGTAGAGGTCGAGCGCCGGGGTGTTGCTGTCCTGTGCGACGTCGGCGCTGAATCGCAGCGCGTCACCCGGACCGTGCACCGCGAGCTGGCCGGTACGCACCGGCCGCCGGTCGGTGCCGACCGTGCCGCGCCCGCCGAGCACGTACACCAGGGCGTTGAACTCGGGCTGCCAGGGCAGGTCGACCTGCGCCCCCGGCTGCACGGTGACGTGCGTGATGGTGATCGGGGTGAAGGTCGAACCGGGGCCGCGGTGCCCGGCGATCTCACCGGCGATGACCCGGATCAGCGCGCCGCCGTCAGGCGTGGTGAGCAGTGCCGACTCCCCGCCTCGGATGTCCTGGTAGCGGGGCGGGTTCATCTTGGCCGAGCGGGGCAGGTTGACCCAGAGCTGGGTGCCGTGGAAGAGCCCGCCGCTCATCACCAGGTGCTCCGGCGGCGCCTCGATGTGCAGCAGACCGCTACCCGCCGTCATCCACTGCGTGTCGCCGTCGGTGATGGTGCCGCCACCACCGTGCGAGTCCTGGTGGTCGAAGACGCCGTCGATGATGTAGGTGACGGTTTCGAAGCCACGGTGCGGATGCCACGGCGTGCCCTTCGGCTCGCCCGGCGCATAGTCGACCTCGCCCATCTGGTCGAGGTGGATGAACGGGTCCAGGTCGGCGGTCGACACCCCGGCGAAGGCCCGACGGACCGGGAAGCCCTCGCCCTCGAAGCCGGTGGGAGCGGTGGTCACCGTGCGGACCGGACGGAAGGTGGTGGACTCCTCCAGCCGGGGCAGACGGGGGAGGACGAGAACGTTGTCGACGGTGATCGCGGGCATCGAAGGCTCCTAGCTCGTGGCATGGGTGGTCGAACCGGCCCGGGACGCCCGCAGGCGGTCACCGATCCGGCCGAAGACCCGGGTGAGGCAGGCGACCTCGGCATCGTCGAGGTCGTCCATCAGGTGGGTGCGCACCGACGCCAGGTGGTGCGGTGCGGCTTCCCGTAGTGCGAGCAGCCCGGCGGCGGTGAGGACCGCCTCGCTGCCGCGTCGGTCGTCCGGGCAGGGCTCCTTGCTGACCATGCCGCGGCGCTGCATCGAGGAGATCTGGTACGTCAGTCGGCTCGGCGAGAAGATGAGTCGGCTGGCCAGCTCGCCCATCCGCAGTCGCTGTCCCGGTGCCTCGGAGAGCAGGACCAGCACGTGGTAGTCGGCGAAGCTGAGATCGCTCTCGGCGCGCAGGTCTTCTTCCAGCTGGGTGTAGAGACGCTGGCTGGCCTCGATGTAGGCCCGCCAGGCGGCCTCTCGGGTGCTGTCCAGGCTCTCGGTCATGCCCATGACGATAGCATTCGTTCAAAATTTAACTAGTGCTCTTCCCCGTTGCCTGGGTCACCTTCTCGGCGCAGAGTCTGTGGTTCGTGCAGCTTTGAAGGAAGTGGGCGCTAATTCGGCGGCGCAGCCGGTGCGCGATGTGTCAGACTCCGGCCTCGTGGAACATGTGCAACTCACCACCGACGACCTGCTGCTCCGTCCCTGGCGAGACGAGGACGCTCCGGCGGTGCGCGACGCCCTCCGGGACCCGGCGATCGCCCAGTGGAACCCGCAGGGCGGCGGCCCGATCGACGACGAGGTCGCCCTGCAGTGGGTTCGCCGCCGGGCCGACTGGTCCAGCGGCGGCCACGCCTCGATGGCGGTGACGTCGGCGGCCGACGGCAAGCTGCTGGGCTCGGTGTCGCTGCACCGCATCCACGACGGCGACGCCTCCATCGGCTACTGGACGGTGCCCGCCGCGCGTGGACGTCACGTGGCGGTACGCGCCGTCGTCCGGCTCACCGACTGGGCGTTCGCGGATCTCGGGCTGCACCGGGTGGAGTTGTGTCACGCGGTGGCCAACCCGGCGTCCTGTCGGGTCGCCGACCGCGCCGGATACCCGGCCGAGGGAACCCTGCGCGAGTCGTACCGCTACGGCGACGGCCGCCGCTACGACGAGCACCTGCACGCCCGCCTGGCCACCGACCGCTAGCCGGAGGCGGCCGGGAAACCGTTCACGCTTCGGCCCCCGGCCGCGCCGCTCGCCTCGACCCGTCAGTCGGTGACCTTGGAGAGGAACGTCGCGAGGGCGCTCCTGACGCGGTCGATCCTCTCCGGCAGGGGCAGCGGCTCGGGCGCGGGGGGCCCGGCGTGCTTCTTGCCCCGCAGGTAGAGCGAGCAGGCCAGGTCGGAGCACAGGTACGTGCCGACGGAATCACCCTGCCGCCCGCTCGGGCCGGCCTTGGGGGCGGTCATCAACGAGACGCCTCCGCCCAGGTGGGTGGTCAAGCAGAACGAACACATGCTGTGCCGCACGCGCCCGGTCTGGTGCGTCGCGGCCCGCAGCACCACCCCGGCAAGCCTGCCGTCGGTCTCGGCGACCAGGTAGGCCCGCTGTGGCGCGGAGGGATCCCGCCAGCCGAGAAAGTCGAGGTCGTCCCAGGGGCGCATCTCAAGATCATTGGGTACGGCCAGCCGCTTCGCCTCGCCCCGGCTGCAATTGACGAAGGACGCGCGGATGACGGATTCGGTCAGGGCCAACATAGGTAGTAGCCTAGCCCTCCTAGGCAAACGATTATTACGGCTAGGTTGGGAGTGTGCTGCATGGCACGTGCCGGGGTGACCGTCGACCGCCTGACGCTGGCTGCGGCCGAGCTGGCCGACGAGGTGGGCGTGGAGAACGTGACAGTCGCCGCGCTCGCGCGCCACTTCGGGGTCAAGGACGCGAGCCTGTACTTCCACCTCAAGAACGCTCGGGACCTGCGTGTCCGGATCGCCCTGCTGGCCCTGGCGGAACTGGCGGACCGGGTCGCCGCCGCGCTCGCCGGCCGCGCCGGCAAGGACGCGCTGGTGGCCTTCGCCAACGCGTACCGGGACTACGCGAGGCAACACCCGGGCCGCTACGCCGCTATGCAGATCGACCTCGACCCGGAGACCGCCATGGCGAGCGCTGGCGTCCGGCACGCGGAGATGACCCGGGCCATCCTGCGCGGCTACCGCCTCGCCGAGCCCGACCAGACCGACGCGGTGCGGATGATGCACAGCACGTTCCACGGGTTCGTGAGCCTGGAGAAGACCGGCGGCTTCCGGCACACCCCCCGTACGACCGACGACTCGTGGACCCGCACGCTGGACGCCCTCGACGCCGTCCTGAGCAACTGGCCGTCGCGCTGACGGCCGAGCGGGCATGCGGTGCCCGTCCCTCGGAGCGTGGCGTGCGCGATCAGCTCGTCCTGCGCCGCGTCCGTCGGCCCATGGGGATCGCCGAACGTGGTGATGTCCAGTTCGCCCCCGAAGACCGACTGGTAGAACCGCATCGCCTGTCGAGCGTTACCGGCGAACGTGAGATGCGGACTGACCCGGGCGGTCATCGTCCCGCCTCGGCGGTGAGCGGGCGGCGTCGGACGGTCCGCTGCCGCAGCAGGACGAATCCGAGGCCCGCCAGGAACCAGGTCGTGAGGATGACGAGGGGCGCCACGGTGTGTGCGCCGGAGAAGTAGCCGAAGTTGTTGACCGCTCGTACGGCCGCGCCCGGTGGGAGCTTTCCCGAGATCGCCTGCGCCCATTGCGGTAGCAGGTCGACCCCGATCGTGGCTCCGCTCGTCGCATTGCCGATGGTCGTGAGGGTGAGGACGGCCAGTGCGATGCCCGCCGGGCCGAGCCAGGCCCCCAGAGCCTTCGTGGTGAAGGCGCTCGCGGCGGAGAGCAGGATGAGCGAGAGTGCGAGCAGCGGGAACGGGGCCGTCAGTGAGCCGTAGACCGGACCCGCGACGGTCGCTGCGATCACACCGATTGCGACGGCGAATCCGCCCATCGCGTAGAGGCGGTGGCGCAGTCGCACCTTCGCGGTGGCGGCGGTGAGCCCCTGCGCGAGGACGAACGACGAGAGGGTGACGCCGAACACCACGTAGAAGGCGGACAGCCCTCGGCTGTCATAGGTCGCCAGCGGCACGATGTCGTTCTCCTGGACGGTTGCCCCAGCCTTCTGGGCGAGACCGGCCGCGAGCTGACGCGCGGCGCCGCTCTCGCTGAACCCGCTCGCGCCGGCGTAGTCGAGTGTCAGCGTGGTGGGGGAGGACGCGCCGAGGACGGCGACGGCGTCGCCGTGTCGCACCATGGCCCGGCCGTCCGCGACGCTCGCGACCTCGGTGACGGCCACGGCGTTGCCGAAGCCGGCCTGCGCGTTGTTCGACAGTTGCTCGCTGACCACGGCGATCGGCAGTCGGCTCGGCTCGGGGTTGCGTTGCAGTCCGACATAGATCGCGATGAAGGCGGTGCCGATGATCAGTCCGGTGATGACGAGTGTCGTCCAGGCTCGGCGTTGGTCGACGAGAGTTGCTGCGCCGGTACGTGATTCAGGTGGCGATGTCATGCGTGCCTCCTCGGGTAGTGTGGTTTGAATGTCCAACCAGACGAACCGTAGCACCGACGGTTTGAAAACCAAACCAGAGCGGGACACTCTCGCTGTGGCGCTCGACGCAGTCAACGACAGGTGGTCGCTGCACATCGTGCGAGCGCTCGCATTCGGCGCCTCGCGGTACACCGAGATCCTTCGTGCCGTCGGCGCGCCCAGGGACGTCCTCGCCGCTCGACTGCGCAAACTGGCCGAATCCGGCATCATTCAGGCCCGTACCACCGAGAACAGCAAGGCCGCAGGGTACGAACTCACCCAGAAGGGCAAGGACCTCGGGCAGGTCATCCTCGTGCTCAAGCGCTGGGGTGACACCTACAGCGAGGACGACGTGCCCACTGTCGACTTCATCCACGAGGTCTGCGGCCAGGTCTTCGTCGCCGAGGTGCGCTGCCGGGCGTGTGGCAAGCCCATCCGGTCCGGAGAGCTGTCATTCGATCAGGAGCCCCCCGCATGCTGAGCGAACTGGAGTTGGCCGACTGGCGGGAGCGGGTGGCCCGGTTGTACCTGTCCGACGTCGACCTGGCCGGCTTCCGCGCCGGCCGCGACGAACTCTTCGCCACCCACCCGCAGAGCCCGATCCCGCCGGCGGAGCGCGCCGGCTTCACCGGGGTGCGCTACTTCCCGCCCAACCCGGCGGCAGTGGTGGAGGCGCCCCTGCGTCCAGCCAGCGGCGAGCTGCGCATCGACACCGGCGGCCCGGACGGGGTGGTCGCGTACCGGCGGGTGGCGGTGGCCGAGACCCCGTGGGGACCGCTGACCCTGTGGTGGATCGAGGCGTACGGGGGTGGACTGTTCGTGCCGTTGCGCGACGGCACCTGCGGGCAGGAGACCTACGGTGGTGGGCGGTACCTCACCGACACGGTGAAGGGCACCTTCGGCCGGGGCGTCGAGCTGCTGCCCGGCGACCGGGTCCGGCTGGACGGCAACTATCTCTACAACCCGAGCTGCGCCTACGACGACCGCTGGGCCTGCCCGCTGGCGCCGCCGGAGAACCGGGTCGAGGTCGACATCCGCGCCGGCGAGCTGGCGTACCACGACTGAACGGCCGCCCCGGCGTACTGCCGGGACGGCCGGTCGTCCGATCGTGGCTCAGCGGGCGTTCGTGCCGGGCACCTGCATCCGGGCCAACAGTTGGCGGGCCTGGTCGGCGAGCTGCGCGTCGACGGTCACCGCGTACTGGCCGGCGCGCAGTGAGCTGGCCGAGGTGAAGTCGCGTTGTCCGCCCGTCATGGCGTGTGCCACCGCGCCGAACACGGCGCCCCAGATCGCACCGATGACCAGTCCGACCAGGATCACCGCCAGCCAGTTGCCGACGGTGAAGATGCCGAACAGCAGACCGATGAAGAGCCCGAACCAGGCACCGGTGCCGGCGCCGAGCAGGCCGGCGCGACCGGTGGTCATCCGCCCGAGCACCGTCTCCACCAGCGTGAGGTTGGTGCCGACGATGGCGCTGTGCTCGACCGGGAAACGGTTGTCGGCCAGATAGTCGACGACCCGCTGTGCGGCCGGATAGTCCGGGTACGAGCCGATCGTCACGGTTGGCGAGCCGGCCTCCGGCCCGTGGCCGTCACCGGCCGGTGTCGACAGGCGGCCGGCCGGCCCGGATGGAAGCAGGTCGCCACCCTGTGTGCCGGGCCGCCATGCGGCGGTCGGCCCCGAAGCTGACGTCATGAGCATCCTCCCTCGTCAGCTTCCGGGGTTCCCCTCCACGCCGACCGGTAACGCGGTCTCCGCCGTTGGACAGGAGGGGAATGGGAGCGGCCGGCACGGGTAACCCGTCAGGTGGAGAGCGGACAGATCAGCGACTACGGCTTCCTCGCCGACTGCCGCAGCGCGGCGCTGGTGGACTCCACCGGTTCGGTGAACTGGTGGTGCCCGGGCCGGTTCGACGCCCCGTCGGTGTTCGGGCGGCTGCTCGACGACAACGCCGGCCACTGGTCGATCCGTCCGGAGGGCGACTACACAGTCGAGCGCTGCTACCTCGACGACAGCCTGGTACTGCGGACGGTCTTCCGCACCGCGCAGGGGGAGGTCGCGCTCACCGACGCGCTCGCCTTCGAACCCGGCGCCCGTGGTCACGACATCGGCCTGCACTCGCCGCAGGTGCTGGTCCGCTCGGTGGAGGGGCTGTCCGGCGAGGTGCCGATGCGGGTGCACTACCGGCCGCGCTTCGAGTACGGCCGGACCATCGCGTACCTGGTCGAGCGGGACGACATGCTGGAGGCCATCGCCGGTGCCGCGAGGCTCACCCTGCGTTGCAGCGTGCGGATGACCCCCGGCGACGGCGAGGCCACCGCGACGTTCGTCGCCCGCGCCGGCACGAAACACAACTTCACCCTCGGGTACGCCCCGACCTACGACGCGCCGCTGCCCGAGGTACCGGACGCCGACCAGACCATCGCCGACACCGTCGCCGGGTGGCGCTCCTGGACCGGAGAGCACGAGTACCGAGGGCTCTACCCCGAGCAGGTGCGGCGCAGCGCGCTGGTGGTGCAGGGCATGACGTACCGGCCCAGTGGCGCGGTGGTGGCGTCGGTGACCACGTCGCTGCCGGAGAAGCTCGGCGGGGACCGCAACTACGACTACCGCTACGTCTGGGTACGCGACTTCAGCCACACCCTGCGTGCGCTGTGGCGGTCGGCCTGCTTCGACGAGGTGCAGCGGCAGTTCGCCTGGTTGGGTCGGGCGATGGGCCGGGTCGAGGACAAGCCGGTGCCCATCATGTACGGGGTGCTGGGGGAGCGGGACCTCACCGAGCACCGCCTCGACCAGCTCGGCGGTTACCGGGACAGCCCTCCGGTGATGATCGGAAACGACGCGTGGCGGCAGCGGCAGAACGACATCTTCGGCGAGACGATGGACGCCGCCTGGCTGATGCGCGAGAAGCTGGAGCCGTTCGACCAGGAGGTCTACCACCTGCTCCGGGTGCTCGCCGACCAGGCCGCGCGGGGCTGGAAGCTGCCGGACGCGGGGATGTGGGAGGAGCGCGGCGTCGAGCATCACCACGTGTCGTCGAAGGTGCAGTGCTGGGTCGCCCTGGACCGGGCGGTCCGCTTCGGTGACCGGCTCGGCGAGCCGCAGGACGTCGCCCGCTGGGCGGCCGCCCGCGACGAGGTGCGCGCGGAGGTGCTCACGCGGGGGTGGAACGAGCGTATCCAGTCGTACACCGGGAGTTTCGACTCCGACGGCCTGGACGCGTCGGTGCTGGTCATGCCACTGGTGGGGTTCCTGAGGGCGGACGACCCGCGGATGCGCTCCACGGTCCGCGCGGTGGAGCAGCGGCTGTCGCACGACGGTCTGTTGCGGCGCTGGGACGGTGATCCGGCGGCGTTCGTGATCTGTTCGTTCTGGCTGGTGGGATGCCTGGCGTTGGCCGGTGAGCGGGAACGCGCACACGACCTGTTCCGTGCGTTGGCAGGCCGGGTCAACGACCTGGGCCTGTTCGCCGAGCAGATCGACCCGCTGACCGGGGAGCATCTGGGCAACTTCCCGCAGGCGTTCTCGCACATCGGCCTCATCAACGCCGCAGGCGTGCTCACCGACGTCGAGCGGGACGCGGAGCTGCGCAGCATCGGCACGGCACCGTCGCACTTCACCCCGACGCGTTCCTGATGTGGCCCCAGCCTCTCCGGCGGCGGCCGGAGCGGACGGCGGGGGCACGGGGGAGAATGCCGGTATGCGGTTGGTGCTCACGGCAGACACCCACGTACCGATGCGGGCCCGGGACCTACCCGGCCCGCTCTGGGCCGCGATCGAGGCGGCGGACGTGGTGGTGCACGCCGGCGACTGGGTGGACGAGGCACTGCTCGACGCGATGACCGCGCGTTCGCGCCGACTCGTCGGGGTGTACGGCAACAACGACGGGCCGGCGCTGCGTGCCCGGCTGCCGGAGGTGGCCCGGGTCGACCTCGACGGCCTGCGGGTCGCCGTGGTGCACGAGACCGGCCCACGGACCGGTCGCGAGAAGCGGTGTGCGGCCCTCTTCCCCGACGTCGACCTGCTGGTTTTCGGACACTCGCACATTCCCTGGGACACCGAGGCGCCCGGTGGGCTGCGCCTGCTCAACCCCGGGTCACCCACCGACCGGCGCTCTCAACCGCACGCCACCTACCTCAGCGCCACGATCCAGACCGGTCACCTGACCGGGGTGACCCTGCACCGGCTCACCCGCGACTGACCGCGCGATGGTGCTTCGCCCGTCGATCATGGAGTTGTGGTGGGTGACAAAATGCGTGTATCACATCTAGTCACCCACCATAACTCCATGATCGACGGGTCGGCCCGATGCTGCGGGCCTTGCTCCTACTGACCTCGGCCCGTCTCCGCCTGGAGTTCGTCGATCTGCTTGGAGGCCTCGGCCTTGGTCAGGTCGGCCGGGATCTCCGCGTTCGCCTCGCGGGCGAGCGTGTGCAGGTAGGACTCCTGCGCCGCCGTGGGCGGCTCGTCGCCGGTGACCCACTCGTCCGGGTCCTTGATCGCGGCGTTCTGGTCGGCCTGCTGGTTGTCGCGGTCCGTCATCGTCATCACCCTTCCTTCGAACAGGTGTGCCAGTACCCCGATCATCGGTGGTTCATGCCCCCGACCCCGCCGCCTACGATCATCGGATGACGGTGGACCGGTCGGGTGTGGTGGTGGTCGGGGCGGGCATCGCCGGGGTGGCCTGCGCGGTGGAACTGGTTCGCGCGGGGGTGCCGGTCCAGGTCCGGGAGCGGGGGCACGTCTGCGGTGGCCGGATGGCCAGCAAACGCTTCGGCGGGCGGCCCGCCGACATCGGCGCCGCGTACTTCACCGCCAACGACCCGGACTTCACCGCCGTGGTCGAGCAGTGGCGCGCCGCCGGGCTGGTCCGCGAGTGGACCGACACCTTCCAGTCGTACGACCGCGACGGGCGTCGGGACGTGCCCGGGCCGATGCGCTTCGCCGCCCCTCGTGGGCTGCGCTCGTTGGTCGAGGACCTGGCCGGCGCGGTGCCGGTGACCGTCGACCGGCTGGTGCTCACCGTGGAACCCGGACCGGTCGTCGACGGGCAGTCGTGCGCGGCGGTCGCCCTGGCCATGCCCGGCCCGCAGGCCGCCCTGCTGCTCGACCCCGCCCTGGCCGACGCCACCCGGGTCGTGCAGGCGCAACGCTGGTCACCGTCGCTGGCCGCGGTGCTGCGCTTTCCGACCCGGCGCTGGCCGGACTTCCGGGGCGCGTTCGTCAACGACCATCCGGTGCTCAGCCTCGTCTGCGACGACGGCGACCGGCGCGGTGACGGCGCTCCGGTGCTGGTCGCGCACACCGTGCCGGAGTTCGCGGCCGGGCACCTGGCCCGACCCACCGGGGCCGGCCCGTCGATCGAGCAGGCCGTCCGGGATCTGCTCGGGTTGCCCGAGCCGGCCGTCGACGTGCACGTGCACCGCTGGACGTACGCGAAGCCGACCAGCCACGCCGGCGGCGCCACCCACCACCTCGACGCCGACGGGATCGGCCTGGCCGGCGACGCGTTCGGCAAGCCCCGGGTGCAGAGCGCCTGGCGCTCCGGCCGGGACCTCGGCCGCGCGCTGGCCGACCGCCTGGCCTGAGACGCGCGAGCCCGGCTGCGCTGAGACGCGCGCTCAGGCGTGCCCGGCCGCCGCGACGGGCCGGGCGTCGGTGTCCCGCTCGGCCGGGTCGGAGGTCCGCTCGCCCTCCCGGTCCAGCAGTTGCATCACCGGAGTCGCCGTGATGCCGTGCACCACCACGGACACGAGCACCACCAACCCGACGGTCGCCCAGAGCAGCTCGGCCTGCGGGAAGTCGGCCTTCGTGGTGGCGTACGCGAGGTAGTAGAACGAGCCGACGCCACGGATGCCGAACGACGAGATGACCCAGTGCTCGGCCGGCCGTCCCGGTGCCCCGCGCAGCGACAACCAGCCGACCAGCGGCCGGATCAGGAACACCAGCGCCAGCCCGACGGCGGCCGCCGACCAGGTCAGCGGGATCAGCAGGCCACCCACGATCGCGCCGCCGAGCAGCAGCAACAGCACCAGGGTGAGCAGCCGTTCGACCTGCTCGGCGAAGTCGTGCAGCACCGAGTGGAACTCGTGGGTCCGCTCGGCGGCCCGGATCGCGCGGGCGGCCACGAACACCGCCAGGAAGCCGTACCCGCCGACCACCTCCACCAGCCCGTACGCCAGGAACGTGGCGGCCAGTGCCAGGAAACCCTCGGCGTGCCGGGCCAGCCGCAGCGTGCTGGGCGCGCGGAAGAACAACTTGCCCAGCAGCCAGCCGATGAGAAGGCCACCGCCGACCCCGACACCCACCTTCCACAACACGTCCACGGTGAACCACTCGACGAACCACTCGCGCGGGGCGAGGCTGGTCGAGGCGATGGCGATGGCGGCGTAGACGAACGGGAACGCCAACCCGTCGTTGAGTCCGGCCTCGGAGGTCAACGCGAAGCGGACCTCGTCCTCGGAGTCCTCCACGTCGGTCGGCTCGCCGACCTGCACGTCGGCGGCGAGCACCGGATCGGTCGGGGCCAGCGCGGCGCCCAACAACAGGGCGGCGGCCGGCACCAACCCCGCCCACCACCAGCCGAGCAGTGCCACCGCCGCGATACACAGGGGCATCGCGATCGCCAGCAGCCGCCAGGTGGACGACCACCGCCGCCAACTCAACGGCCGGTCGATCTTGAGCCCGGCACCCATCAGCGCGACGATCACCCCGATCTCGGTGAGATGGGTGGCCAGCTCCGGGTGGGCCAGCGGGTCCGGTGTCGGTAGCCCCACCGGGAGCAGGAACACCACCATGCCGAGGGCGAGGAAGGCGATCGGCATGGACAGCGGACGGTGCTCCAGGACCCGCGGCAGGATGCCCGCGAGCAGAGCGCCCACCCCGACCAGCGCGAACGCCACATCTACCGGCTCCACGGCACCACCTTTCCGCCGCACCCGCGAGGCGCGGGCAGGTGGTGACAGACCTTGCCCCGCAGGGCCTCCCGCTATGCGCGAACCGGAGTGAAACTCACCCTCGGGGCCGGGTGAGCGGTGAGTCCGCCAATTCGCCCAGCAGCGCGGCCGGGTCGTCGTACACCGCCACCGCGCCGGCCCCGGCCAACTCGCCTCGGCTGGTGCCGCCGCAGGTCAGCCCCACGCAGGGGATGTCCAACGTGCCGGCCGCGACGACGTCCCACACCGAGTCGCCGACGAAGACCACCCGCTCGGCGGCCAACCCGGACTGCTCCAACGCCGCGACCAGGATGTCCGGGGCCGGCTTGCTCTGCTCCGCGTCCGCCGAGGAGGTGATCGTGTCGATCACGTCGTCGGCGGCCAGCGCCCGGCGCAACGCGCCGACCTCCGGTTCCGACGCGGAGGTGGCGAGCACGACTCGCAACCCTCGCTCGGCGCAGGCGCGCAGCAGGTCGGCCGCCCGGGGCAGCGGCGTGAGCCGTTCCCAGTACTCGGCGTACAGGGTGTCGTGCGCGTCGCGCAGCTTGGAGTCGGCGTCGCGATCCCGTTCGGGGCCGAGCAGGTGGTCCAGGAGCTTGTCCGAACCCATCCCGATCGAGCGGTGCACCACCGCCATCGGCACCGGCTGGTCGCTCTGGCGCAACGCCTCCCACCAGCTCACGGTGTGCAGGTAGGTGGTGTCGACCAGCGTGCCGTCGACGTCGAAGAGGACTCCGGAGGGTTTGTCGGTACGCATGGGCGTCCTCCTACCCGTTCGGGCGGTTTTCAGGCGGCGCTCGGGTTCGGGGTGCGGATCTCGAACCAGACCGTGGAGCCGCGGACCGACGGGTCGGTGCCCCAGGCGTCGCTGAGCTCCTCGATCAGGCCGAGACCGCGCCCGCGACTGCTCAACGTGTCGGTGCGAGCCCGGGTCACGGTGCCCCGGGTGCCGGAATCGGCGACCGAGACCAGCAGCCGCTCGGGGCTGAGGTCGATCTCCACCCGGGCGGCCGTGCCGGCGTGCAGCAACGCGTTGGTCGTCAGCTCGCTGGTGCACAGCACCGCCGCCCCGATCACCGACTCGGCCACCTGCCACTCGGTGAGCTGGCCGGTCATCCAGTGCCGGACCCGGCTCGGCGCGGTCGGCTCCGCGGGCATCTCCATGCTCGCCGACCGGCTCGGCTGGAGGGCGTGCTCGACCGCCAGCACGGCCACGTCGTCCTCGGTGCTGCCCGGTACCGCGGCGGTGGCCACCGCGCACAGTGCGCGCGGGTCACCGCTGCCGGCCTTGGCGACGGCGTCGCCGAGGATGGTCAGCCCGGCGGTGAGGCTGTGCCGGCGACGTTCCACCACCCCGTCGCTGAACAGCAGAAGGGTGTCACCGGGGCGGAACGGGACCGTCGTGGTGCCCGGTCGGCCGCCCAGACCCAGCGGAGGGCCTGCCGGGACGTCGAGGTATTCGGCGTGCGAGCGGCCCTCCGGGTCGCCGCGACGGATCAGCGGCGCGGGGTGCCCGGCGCTGGCCAGGGTCAGCTCCCGCCGCCCCGCGTCGATCACCCCGAACACCACGGTGACGAAGAGTTCGTGTGTGCCGGCCTCCACGCCCAGGCTGGTCACCAACCGGTCCAGCCCGGCCAGCACGGCGTCCGGCGCGGGGTCGGCCAGAGCCAGCGCGCGCAGCGCGGCCCGAACCTGGCCCATCCGTGCGGCGGCCTGCACGTCGTGACCGGCGACGTCGCCCAGCACCACGCCCAGCGCGCCGCTGGGCAACAGGAAGGCGTCGTAGAAGTCGCCGCCGGCGGCGTTGCCGTCGACCCCCGGGTCGTAACGGGCCGCGATCCGCAGCCGGGGCAGGTCCGGCAGGTGCTCCGGCAGCATGCTGCGCTGCAACAACTGGGCGGTGCCGTGCTGGGTCTCGAAGCGGCGGGCCCGCTCGGCGGCCTGACCGATCAGCTCGGCCGAGGCGGCCAGCAGCGCCCGCTCGGCCGGCGACCAGGTGTGCGGAATCTGGTAGCCGACCGCCAGCCCGCCGCGCACCACCGAGGTGCCCAGCGGCAGGGCCGCCATCGAGCGGACCTTCTGGTCGTGGCGGTCCACCGCGGTGTCCCGCAGCGGTTGCCCGTCACTGACGAACGACGGGCCACCGGCGCGGGCCGCCCGCACCACAGGCGTCGACCAGTCCGCTGGCGCGCGCCGCCAGAGCGGGGGGAGTCGCTCGTCGGCCTCGTCCAGCAACTCGCCCCGGACCCGGCGCACCATGCGCCAACCGCCGCCGCCCTCGTCCACGACGAACGAGGCCTGGTCGGGGTCGAACGTGGTGGTCGCGTACCGCAGCGCCACCCGGGCCACGTCGTCCAGGGTGAGCGTGCCGGCGAGCGCCGCGGCCACCTCGCTGAGACTCTGCAACTGCTCGGTGACGTGGGTGGTCTCGGCCGCGACCGTCAGCACGCCGACGATCTGCCCGACGCTGTCGCGCACCGGCGAGTAGGCCCGGGTGAAGACCGCCTGCTCCGCGGTCGGGGAGTGCCCACGGACCAGGGGCAGCGTCGACTCCTTCTCCAGGAACGGCACCCCCTGCCGGTAGCAGCGCTCGATCACCGCACCGACGCCCGGGAGCGCCCAGATCTCCGCGAACACCTCGGCGGCCGGTCGGCCGAGGGCGCCCGGGTGTTTGGTGCCCAGCAACTCGGCGTAGCCGCCGTTGTAGAGCAGCACGAGGTGGTCGCCGTACGCCAGGGCCATCGGCATCGGCGAGGCGAGGATCAGCTCGACCACCGCTCGGACCGCCACGTCCCAGCCCTCCGCTGGGCCCAGCGGGGTGCCGGCCCAGTCGTGGGCGAACCCGGCAGCGACCGCACCGGACCCGGATGACGCGCCCGGGCCGGGAGTTGCTGGCGTGGGGACCCGCCCGACCGTTCCTGGCATGTCCGCAGCCTAGTCGGCCGGTCGGAAAAGGCATCCGATCATGGCCGTGGGCTGTCGCCGATCCCGGGAGCGGTGGACGTTCGGGCAGTTCAGGGCCCCTGTCCGGCGGCTTGTCGCAAAAATGGCGGCGCTCCGCGCGGACTGCCACACCTGTTGCCGGGTATGCGCCCGGCGCAGTCCATGCGACAGGAGGGACATCATGCTGAAAACCCTCGCGGTCCGGCAGGCCGACATCGGCGATGCCATCGCCGACACCTGGAGGTCAGTGCTGCTCTTCATCCCGAAGGCAGTGGCCTTCATCGTCATCCTCGTGGTCGGCTGGCTCATCGCCAGAGCCGTCCTCAAGATCGTGGATACGGTGCTGGAACGGGTGCGCTTCGACCAAGCGGTCGAACGCGGCGGTATCAAACGGGCCCTGGAGAGAACGAAGTACGACGCCAGCGACATCCTGGCCAGACTTGCTTACTACGCCGTACTGCTGTTCACGCTCCAGTTCGCCTTCGGAGTCTGGGGACCCAACGCGATCAGTGACCTGATCAGCGGCGTGGTGGCCTGGCTGCCGCGTGCGTTCATCGCGATCGTCATCGTGGTGGTGGCGGCCGCGATCGCCAACGCCGTCCGAGATCTGGTCACCGGCGCGCTGGGAGGGCTCTCGTACGGCAAGGTCCTGGCCGACCTGACGGCGATCTTCATCATCGCTCTCGGCGTGATCGCCGCGCTGAACCAGGTGGGTATCGCCACCACGGTGACGACCCCGGTGCTGATCGCGGTGCTCGCCACGGTCGCCGGCATCCTGATCGTCGGTGTGGGTGGTGGTCTGGTGAAGCCGATGCAGAACCGTTGGGACGGCTGGCTGCGTCGGGCGGCCGAGGAGGCTCGGGCGGTGCAGCAGCAGCGCCAGGCCACGACGGCCGGGCGGAGCGACGTGGAGCGGCAGATGGCCGACCGCGGTGGCGACCGCACCCAGGCCATGCCTCGGGTGGACGAAGCCCAGCAGTACCGCTCGTAACACGCGGAACAGGCACGGCTGGTGGGGAGGGTGTTCCGCGTCCGACGCGGGACGCCCTCCTCGCGGGTCAGGCCCGGTCGAGCGAGCGGGCCAGCGCGCAGACGGCGAGCAGTCGGGTGAGCAGCCAATCCGGGCGACTCCAGTCGACCGGACCACCCGGTGGACTCCAGCCGTGCTCCAGGGCAGCCGCGCGGACCCCCTCGGCGTAGCCGGCGAGCATCGCCGCGCTCAGCGGTTGGCGGTCCCCGTCGAGGCTGTCCCGGACGGCTGCCGCGTGCTGGTCGACGAGGGCCAGCAGCCCCGGTCGCGCCGCGGCGGCGGCCAGCCCGATGGTGCCGACGGAGACGGTGAGGGCGGCCAGGGTGGACCACGCCGAGTCGACGGCGGTACGGGGGGCGACCCGGGTGAACGGCACACGCATGGTGACCGAGGCTAACCGACCGGTGACCGTGTCGACCTCGGCCGCTCGGCGGATGTCGGCTGCGCCACTGGGCGACCAGTGCTGACCGCAGGGGTTGATCCGGCACAGACGGCAGCAGGAGAACCACCCGCGGATGGCGGCACACGGCACGGAGGCACGGATGGGACAGCAGGCGGACGGACCGGACGAGCAGCACCGGCGGCCCGCCGGCGTGAGCGACGCGACGGTCGCCGCGCTCGGCAAGCTCAGCGAGGCGTTGGAGTGTGTGGAGCGGGCGCGGGGGCACCTGTACTCGATGCACCAGCTGATCGGGCACGCCGACCTGATGCTCGACGACGCGGTGGAGCAGTTCCGCGCCGCCGGGCAGCCGCGGCTCGCCGAGCGGATCGCCACCGAGTTGCGGGGCCGCAACGTCATCGCCGGGCGGTGGACGTTCCAGATCGTCGAGGACTTCGACGACGGTTACCACGCGCTGTTCCGGGAGGTGGACCAGCAGGCCCGGGACGAGTTGGTGGGCGGGCGACGCCACCTCTACGAGGCGGAGATGAAGGAACGTCGCCGCAGTCGGGGCCGGCCGGGGCACGAAGCCCGGCCGGGCAACGAGGGCTAGTCGCCTGTGGCGTTCGCGGGGCGTCGCCGCGCCGCGTCGTCGGCGATGATCACGGTGGCCACCATCAGCGCGACACAGAGGCTGAACAGCCACGACTCGTCGGCGACGAGCCAGGCGGACACGGGCGCCTGCAGCGCGGCGAGCAGGAAGCCGAGCCAGGCCAGCCGGCGCTGACGGGTCGAGAGGATCCCAGAGCCTTGATGCATCCCGAAATTCTTGCGCGAACATGCCGGATTGCCGTCCTCCGATCGGCCGATTCTGGATGAGCTGTCCGTTTTCTCAACCGTACGGACACGACTTCTTTGCGCCGCGAGCGATCCGCCGGCGACGACACTAGGGTGCCCCTGCGGCAGGATGGTGCCTCGTGTCCACCACGCCCGCGCGCCCCCGCGCCTCGCTGCTCCTGCTGGCCTACCTCGCGTTCGTCAGTCTCGGCCTGCCCGACGGGCTGCTCGGCGTCAGCTGGCCCTCGACGCGGAGCGACTTCGGCGTGCCGACCGAGGCGGTCGGGTGGGTGCTCACCGCCGGCACCGTCGGTTATCTCGCCTCCAGCGTGCTGGCCGGCTTCACGCTGGCCCGGGTCGGCGTGGGCGCGCTGCTCGCCGGCAGCACCCTGCTGGCCAGCCTGGCGCTGATCGGCTACTCGGTGAGCCCGGTGCTGGCCGTGCTGGTGGGCTGCGCGCTGCTACTCGGGCTCGGCTCCGGCGCGATCGACTCCGGGCTCAACGCGTACGCCGCCGGGGCCTTCGGGCCGCGCGAGATGAACTGGTTGCACGCCTTCTTCGGCCTGGGTGTGGCCATCGGCCCGCTGATCATGACCGGGGTGCTCAGCGCCGGGCTCGCCTGGCGGTGGGGTTACGGCATCGTGGCCGCCGCCCAGCTCGTCCTCGCCGCCGCGTTCGTGCTCACCGTGCGGGCCTGGCATCGGGGCGTCCCGGCCCACACCGCAATCGCCGACGCCGCCGGAACGGAACCCACCGGGACGGCGCCCACCGGAACGGAACCCGCCGGGACGGCGCCCGCCGCGTCGGCGGTCGTGCGGATCCCGGTCCGGGAGACGCTGCTGCTGCCGGCGGTGTGGTCGGGGGCGCTCGCCTTCGCGCTGTACGTGGCCATCGAGGTGTCCGCCGGCCTCTGGGCGTTCCTGCTGCTCACCGAGGGGCGCGGGGTGAGCGCGGCGGTGGCCGGCGGCTGTGTGTCCGCGTACTGGGGCAGCCTCTTCGTCGGTCGGGTCGTGCAGGGGGTGGTCGCCGAGCGGTTGGGGGCCAGCCTGGTGCTGCGGGCCAGCCTGGCCGGAATGGCCGTGGGCGCGGCGCTGATCGCCGTCCCCGGGCCGGCCGCGCTGGCGGTGCTCGGCCTGGTCGTGGTCGGTTTCGCCGCCGCGCCGGTGTTCCCGCTGCTCACACTCACCACCGCCGACCGGGTCGGTACGGCGCACGCGGACCGGGCCATCGGACTGCAGATCGGCGCGTCCGGCGTCGGCGCCGCGCTCGTCCCGGGCGGGCTCGGCGTGCTGATCGGCAACACGTCGGTGCAGGTGCTGGGATCGGCCCTGGTGGTGCTCGCGCTGGGGCTGATCGCGCTGTACGAGTGGGGTGCGCGCCGACCTGCCGCCGGGCCGCCCGCGCCGGTGGTGCCCGCCCAGCCCGACGGGGAGGATCAGACGTCCGGTCCGGTCCGGCCGGTGGTGGACGGGCGGTAGGCGCGCTCCGGGTCGGTGGCTTCCCGCGTGTTGCCCTGAGCCTGCCCCTCGCGGTCCGACGCTGCCGGCCCGTGCCCGAACGTGGCCTCTTCGCCCGCGTCGTTGCCGGTCACGTCGTCGGCCTGCCCGTCGAGGCTGGAGCCCGATACGGCACGTTCCAGCTCTTCCAACGGAAGTCGTTCCTCGTCCCGCCACACCCTGATGTTGTCGTCGGTCATGCCCTCAGCCGTACCCGGGCGCGATGATCGCAAACTGTGTCGCGCGGGCGGGCTCGGACACGGCGATGGCCGCCGGAGAGCCGGCGGCCATCGGTGAAGCTGCGCAGGGTCACGGCTGCGGGCGGTCCACCGACCCGCGCCAGGCACCGGTCTCCTGACCGCGCCGCTCGATGTAGGTCTTGAACCGTTGCAGGTCGCCCTTGGCCCGCCGGTCGACGATGCCGAGCTTGTCGCCGGCCTGCTCGACGACACCGTGCGGCTCGAACTCGAGTTGCAGGGTGACCCGGGTCTTGTCCGCGTCGAGTCGGTGGAAGGTCACCACACCGGCCTGCTGGGTGCCGCCGGTCGAACGCCAGGCGACCCGCTCGTCGGGGAGCTGTTCGGTGATCTCGGCGTCGAACTCGCGCTTCACCCCGGCGATGTCCACCGTCCAGTGGGTCATCGTGTCGGAGAGCTGCCGGACCTCCTGCACACCCTCCATGAACTCGGGGAACTCCTCGAACTGCGTCCACTGGTCGTACGCGGTGCGTACGGGCACGGAAACGTCCACATGTTCGGTAACGCCACTCATCAGAGAACCTCCTTCAGCCGCTGATGGTCGTCGGGTCGGGGGGCGACCCGGTCACCAGCGAGTTGTCTCGTTCTTGTTGCCGAGGGCGGCCCACACCTCGGAGACCGTCTGGTAGACGGTGCCCTCGGGCAGTCGTTCCAGCGCCGCCACGATGTCGTCCGGCGCCTCGTTCTCGCGGGCGCTGGCGATGAGCACCAGGCGGTCGCCCGGCAGCGCGCTCATCGAGATGAACCGGCCGAGCCGGCTGCGCTGCTCGACGTCCGTGGAACTCATGCCCTGCGGGGTGCCGGTGCGCAGATCGCCGGCCGGGGCGGTGGTCGTCTCCGGCTGGTCCTCGCCAGCCGGTTCCGGCACCCGCGACTCGTCGACCCGAGAGCCACCGGTCCCCGGCCCCTGTACGAGGCCGCTGACCTCCTGACTCATCTGTTCGTCGATCCTCGGTCCGTGCTTGCTGTTGCCACGCTCCATGCCTTCTGCGCTACCCGGCACCCCGTCCGATAAACCGGCACCGGGCCACGAACCGGCCCTCGGCCCGGCCACGGACCGGACATCCGAGCCGGAAACGGAGGCTCAGTCGTCGGCGGGCCTGCGCGGCGGCAGCACCGGCTCCTCCGGGTCCGGGTCGCCGGCCTGCAACTGCCGCCCGCGCTGCACCTCGGAGTTGATCTGCACGCCCAGCATCAGCGCCGAGTTGGACAGGTAGAGCCAGACGAGGAACGCGATGGCCGCCCCGAGGCTGCCGTAGGTCGTGTCGTACGAGCCGAAGTTGGCCACGTAGAGGCCGAAGCCGAAGGAGGCCGCGGCCCAGGAGACCAGGGCCACCGCGCCACCGGGGGTGAGCCAGCGGAAGCGGGGCTGGCGTACGTTCGGGGCGATCCAGAACAGCAGCGACAGCAGCACCATCATGATCATGGCGAGGACCGGCCACTTCGCCACGCTCCACACCGTGCGGGCCAGACCACCGGCGTTGATCAGATCCCCGACCGCGTCGGTGACCGGGCCGCTGACGATCAGGCCGAGCGCGACCACCGCCAGCAGCACCAACGTGATCGCCGCCAGGCCGATCTGGAGCGGGCGAAGCTTCCAGACCGGTCGACCCTCGGTCACCCCGTAGACGGCGTTGGAGGCCCGGGTGAACGCGCCGATGAAGCCCGACGCGGACCAGAGCGCGCCGAGCAGGCCGAAGCTCAGCAGCAGCTTCGGGTTGCTCTGGTCGAGCACCACGGTCCGGATCACCCCTACCACGCCGCCCTCGTCGTCGGTCAGCACCGACCCGGCGCCCACCTGGTTGGCCAGGTCGACCACCGTGTCCAGGGTCCGCTCTCCGTCGGAGACCAGACCGACGAGCGCCACCACCACGATCGCGGACGGAAAGAGCGCCAGGACCGCGTAGTAGGTCAGCGCGGCGGCCCAGTCCGAACAGTTGTCGTTGACGAAGTTCCGCACGCTGCGGACCAGCACCCCGCGCCAGGTCCGCCAGCTCAACTGCCGCATCCGTCGGGGAACCCGGGGGTGGTGTGCGCCGTCGAGCGTCGTACCGGGCTCCGTGGTCGTCATGCCCGCTCCCTGCGCCCCGGCCACCGGATGACCGGTCGTCCGGTCGGGCCTGGCCCGCCGGTACCCGCACCGGGAAATCGACAAACCCGACCGTCGTACGCCGGCCGTTTGGGCTGCCACGTCCGGGGAACGTCAGGGGGATCCAACCGACGCGGAGGAGGAACGAGATGCCCGGGCGCGAGGACCTGCCCAGCACGCTGCGACGCTCCTCGGACAAGGCGCAGCGCACCTGGGAGAAGACGCACGACTCGGCGGTCGAGACCTACGGCGAGGGGGAGCGGTCGCACCGGACCGCCTTCGCCGCGGTGAAGCACCAGTTCGAGAAGGTGGGCGACCACTGGGAGCCGAAGGGCCGCAAGGGCCCGAGCGACCAGCAGGCAGCCGGCGGCGGGCCGGAACGGCGCGCACCCACCGCCGGTGGGGTCGACGCCAACGCCACCAAGGACCACCTCATGTCGGTGGCCCGCGAACTGGACGTCCCCGGCCGGTCCAGCATGAACAAACCGGACCTGGTCAAGGCGATCCAGAAGGCCAACGACAGGGCCACCCGCAAGGCTCGCGGAGACTGACCCGCC
Organism: Micromonospora sp. B9E7; assembly: GCF_039871815.1. Classification (NCBI taxonomy): domain Bacteria; kingdom Bacillati; phylum Actinomycetota; class Actinomycetes; order Micromonosporales; family Micromonosporaceae; genus Micromonospora; species Micromonospora sp. B9E7. The sequence continues at coordinate 42,419 of NZ_JBDPLX010000022.1, read as the reverse complement.
GGACGACGGTACGGGCGGACGCACCATCCCTGCGTCCGCCCGTACCGCTCACCACTGGCCGCCGCCCGGCGCTTCGATGTGCACCGCCTTGGTGGCGGTGAACTCGTCCAGCAGCTCCGGGCCGTACCCGAAGCCCTGCCCACTGGCGCGGCGTGGGTGCGCGGCGCCACCCGGCGCTCCCCCGAACACCGCGTTGACCTTGACGGTGCCCACCGGCAACTCCCGCCAGGCCCGCTGCGCGTGGCTCATCGACGTGGTCAACACGGTGGCGGCCAGCCCGTACGGGGAGTCCGCCGCGCAGCGCAGCGCCTCGTCGAACGAGTCGACGACCACCACCGGTGCGACCGGCCCGAACGTCTCCTCCCGCACCAGCGGCATGTCGTGCCGGCAGTCGGTGACCACCGTGGCCGGGTAGAACGCCCCCGGCCCGTCCGGCACCTCGCCGCCCACCCGCAGCCGCGCGCCGGCGGCCACCGCCGCCGTCACCTGCCCGTGCACGTGGTCCCGGTGCCGCCGGTCGACCAACGGCCCGAGCTCGGTGCCCGGGTCCCGACCCGGCCCGACCCGCAGCGCCTCGGCGTGCCGGATCAGCGCGGCCACGAAGGCGTCGGCCACCTCCCGGTGCACGTAGATCCGCTCCACCGCCACACAGATCTGCCCGGCGTTGGCGAACGCGCCGAGCGCGGCCTGACCGGCCGCCCACTCCGGGTCGACGCCCACGTCGACGATCAACGGATCACTGCCCCCGTTCTCCAGCAGCACCTTCGCGCCGGTGCGGGCCGCGGCGGCGGCGATCGCCCGCCCGGTCGCGGTCGAACCCACGTGCGCCACCACGTCGACCTCCTGCGCGGCCAGCGCTGCGCCGACCTCCGGCCCGCCGGTGAGCAGGGACAGGACACCGGCCGGCAGCGCCTGGTCCAGCGCCCGGGCCAGCAGCCAACCCGTCGCCGGTGTCCGTTCGCTCGGCTTGTAGAGCACCACGTTGCCGGTCACCAGGGCCGCGCCGAGCAGCCCGCAGGAGACCGCCACCGGGTCGTTCCAGGGGGTGATCGCGGCGACCACACCACGCGGCTCCGGCGCCAGGAAGTCCAGCGCGTCGGCTCCGCCGTTGAGGGTGCGTCCGCCCCGCAGCGGGGCCAGCTCCGCGTACTGTCGCAGGGTGCCGATGCCCGCCTCGACGCCGCCGCGGGCGTCCGCCAACGGCTTGCCCATCTCCGCCGTGACCGCCGCCGCCAGTTCCTCGGTGACCGCCGCCACCGCGTCCGCGGCCCGGTGCACCGCCGCCGCCCGTTCGGCCGGTGCCGTCGCCGCCCACGCCGCCGCCACGTTCCGTGCCGCCTGGGCCGCCTTGCCGACCTCGTCGGCGGTGGCCACCGGCACCGTGCTGACCGGCGCCCCGTCCGCCGGATCACACACCACCAGTTCGCCGCCGTCGCCGCCCGCGCCCCACACCCCACCCACCAGCTGCGCAACCGTGTACATGCGGCGCTGGATGCCCGGGCCTCGGCGAGACAAACGCGTTTCGCCCGGTTGCGCGCCGGGTAGGCGGATCGGATGAGCACCACCGCCGCGCAGAGCGCGGACGCCGTCATCGTCGGGGCCGGCCACAACGGCCTGGTGGCGGCCAACCTGCTGGCCGACGCCGGCTGGGAGGTGGTGGTGCTGGAGGCCACCTCGGCACCCGGCGGCGCGGTCCGCTCCGCCGAGGTCACCGCGCCCGGCTATCTCAGCGACCTCTACAGCTCGTTCTACCCCCTGGGGTACGCGTCACCGGTGCTGGCCGGCCTCGACCTGGGTCGGCACGGGCTGTCCTGGCGGCATGCGCCGGACGTGCTGGCGCACCTGCTGCCGGACGGCCGAGCCGCGGTGATCAACCGGGATCCGGACGTCACGGCGTCCTCGCTGGAGCAGTTCGCCCCCGGTGACGGCAAGCGCTGGCTCAATGCGTACACCGACTGGCTCGACGTGGCCGAGCCGATGCTGGACGCGATCACCTCGCCGTTCCCGCCGGTCCGTGGCGGGGTGGGTCTGCTGCGTCGGCTGCGGGTCGCCGGCGCGCTGCGACTGGCCCGGCGACTGGTGGTGCCGGTGCGCAAACTCGGCGACGAACTCTTCGACGGCCCCGGCGGCCCGGCCCTGCTGGCCGGCTGCGCCCTGCACACCGACCTGTCCCCGGAGGAGGCCGGCTCCGGCGTGTACGGCTGGTTGCTGGCCATGCTCGGTCAGCAGATCGGCTGGCCGGTGCCCGAAGGTGGCGCGCAGCAGATCACCAACGCGCTGGTGGATCGGCTGCAGGAACGCGGTGGCGTGATCCTCTACGGCGCCCACGTCGACCGGGTGCTCACCGCCCGGGGCCGGGCGATGGGAGTCCGCACCGTCGGCGGCGCGCTGTGGCGGGCCCGGCGGGCTGTCCTCGCCGACGTGCCGGCGCCCGCGCTCTACCTCGACCTGGTCGGTGCGGCAGCGCTGCCGTCACGGCTGGTGGAGGACCTGGCGCACTTCCGTTGGGACGGTTCGACGCTGAAGGTCGACTGGGCGCTGTCCGCGCCGATGCCCTGGACGAACGGGGCCCTGGCCGGCGCCGGCACCGTGCACCTGGGCGCGGACCTCAACGGGTTGACCCGGTACGCGAGCGAGCTGGCCCGAGGCGAACTGCCCCGGGATCCGTTCCTGCTGCTCGGGCAGATGTCCGTCGCCGACCCGAGTCACTCCCCGCCGGGCACCGAGTCGCTCTGGTCGTACACCCATCTGCCGTTTCGTCGCGACTGGCGGGCCGAGGACGTCGCCGGTCACGTGCAGCGTATGGAGGACGTGTTGGAGGCGGCGGCGCCGGGTTTCCGGCAGCTCGTCGTCGGCCGGCACGTGGCCGGACCGGGGGACCTGGAGAAGGGCAACCCGAGCCTGGTCGGCGGCACCATCGGCGGTGGCACCGCCGCCGCGTACCAGCAGCTGTTCCTGCGCCCGATCCCTGGCCTGGGCCGGGCGGACACCCCGGTGGACCGGCTCTTCCTGGCCAGTGCGTCGGCGCATCCCGGCGGCGGCGTGCACGGCGCGCCCGGCGCGAACGCGGCCCGTGCGGCGCTGGCCCGCGACCGCGCCCTGACCGGTCGGGCCTACGCCGCGGCCATCGCCACCGCCCACCGCGCTGTCTACCCCGACTGACCCGGGGCCCCGACCCCTGCCCCGACCCCTGCTCCCGGTGATCAAGAGGTTTGCGTCAGATTTCGGGGCGTCGCTGACGCAAACCTCTTGATCACGAGGGTGAGAGCGGGTGGGGGGAGGGGGTGGGTGTTAGTTGGTGATGTTGCGGTGCTTGCTGCGGAGGCGGAAGGGCATCAGGGCGCTCTCCACCTTGGTCGCGGTGGTCATCTTGGAGGTGCCCTCCTGGCGCTCCTCGAAGCGGATCGGCACCTCCAGGATGGTGTGCCCCAGCTTGGTGGCGAGGTAGTGCATCTCCACCTGGAAGCTGTAGCCGTTGGACTGCACCCGGTTCAGGTCGATGTTGCGCAGCGCGTCGGCCCGCCAGATCTTGAAGCCGGCGGTCAGGTCCCGGATGCGCACCCGCAGCAGGGTGTGCACGTAGAGGTTCGCCCAGCCACTGAGGGCCCGGCGGTACAGCGGCCAGTTCTCGTCCAGCTCGCCGCCCGGCACGTAGCGGGAACCGATCACCACGCTGGCCTGCGTGGAGAGCAGCGCGCCGAGCATGCCCGGCAGCGCCTCCGGCGGGTGCGACAGGTCGGCGTCCATCTGCGCCACGTACTCGGCGCCGCCCTCGATCGCCCGGCTCATCCCGTCGACGTACGCCCGACCGAGGCCCTCCTTGCCGGCGCGGTGGACGACCTCGATCCGCTCCGGGTGCTCGACGGCCAGCTTGTCGGCCACGTCACCGGTGCCGTCCGGGGAGTTGTCGTCGGCGACGAGGATGCGCAGGCCGGGCAGCGGCAGTGCGAGTAGCCGCTCCACAAGTGTGGGCAGGTTGCCCGCTTCGTTGTAGGTGGGCACAACGACGGTCAGGCGTACGTCCCGCCACGGCGACGGCAGCTGCACAGGCTCGATCATGCGGACATCCTCGGTTTGCGGACAGGGGGCTTTTGGAAAGGGTATCCAGTTGTCACATTCGGGTTGAAGAGGCACCCCTTCCGCGCGTCGCGGAACCCGGTGGACCGGGGTGCCCGATCATCGATGCGCTGGTCGCGGGGGTTGCCAGGCCAACTCCCACGAAGACCGGTCAGCGCCTGCCGAGGTCGGTCAGCGCCTGAGCCGTGCCGCGGCGGCGAGGGTCAGCGCCGCGACGGTGAGCGCGACACCCGTCAGCGCCGGCTTGTGGGTGCCGATCCAGAGCGCCGCCGAACGGTCACGTGCCCGGTCGGAGAAGATGCCCGCCGTGCCCCGGTCCGTATCCTCGTCGCCGGGATGGTGGAGATTGTCCCGCCAGGTGGTCGGATCGATCTCCTCGTCGGTCTGCTGGCTGTCGTAGCCGTCGCGGGCCAGTTTCCGATCGAGCAGCCCGGGGAACAGGATGTCGGCCAGCCGGGCCTGCCAGGTCGGGCCGCCCACGTTCAGCTCCCTGGTGCCACGCTCGGCGGCCCAGACGATGGCCCGGGCGGCCAACTCCGGCGTGAAGATCGGCGGCACCGGCTGCGGGTGCCGGGGCAGCCGGGTACGGACCCAGGAGAACTGCGGCGTGTTGATGGCGGGCAGCTGCACCATCGACAGTTTCACCCCCGGGCAGTCGTGCAGCAGCTCGGCGCGGAGCGAGTCGTTGAAGCCCTGCACCGCGTGCTTGCTCGCGCAGTACGCCGACTGCAGGGGGATCCCCCGGTAGGCCAACGCGGAGCCCACCTGCACGATCGTGCCCCGCCCGTGCGCCCGCATGTGTCGCAGCGCCGCCAGGGTGCCGTGCACCGTGCCCAGGTAGGTGACCTCGGTGACCCGGCGGAACTCGCGCGCCGGGATCTCCCAGGCGGGCGCGAACACCGACGCCATGGCGTTGTTGATCCACAGGTCGATGCCGCCCCACCGGTGCACCACGTCGTCGGCGGCCTGCTGCACCGCGCCCGCGTCGGCCACGTCGATCCGGTAGGCGCGTACGTCGGTCGCACCCCGCAGCCGGCACTCCCGCTCGGCGGCGGCGAGGCCCGCCTCGCCCCGCGCCAGCAGCGCCAGCCGGGCGCCCCGGTCCGCGTACGCGTGGGCGACGGCCCGACCGACACCGGCGCTCGCCCCGGTCACCACCACGGTCTGCGTCACGGGGACCCCTTCTGCCGGGTGGCGATGTCGGCGAGCCGGTCCAGCGTCTCCCGGTTACGCAGGTGCAGCACCAGGTCGTTGACCTTGTTGCGGACCCAGCGCAGCGGGCCGGCGGCGAAGTCCTCCCCGATGCGGACCCGGGTGGCGCCCTCTCCGACCGGCTCCAGCGTGAAGGCCACGATCGCCTCACCCGCCGGCCAGAGCCCGGCCTTCAGCACCAGTCGGTGCGGCGGTTCGCAGACCAGCACCGTCGACGCGTCCTGCAGCGAGAGCGGCCACGGCCCGGCTCGATGGTGCAGTTGGCTGCCCACCCGGGGCCAGGCGTTGTCGACATCGCGCATGTGTGCCGTGCCGACCACCCAGTCGCTGTACGTCCACCCGTCGGCCAGCACGTCGAACACCTGCTGCGGGGGAGCTTGGATCACTTTCTCCACAATCGCCACTGGGCTCCCATACCCGCGCCAGGGCGGCGCTAACGACCGGCGGGTTAGCTTCTCCGGCCCGACGGGTAAGGCCGACCTGGGGCGCCGCTGGTGGCGCTGGCCCACCCCCTCGGCGACGACGTTTACTCCTCGGGGCGCAGGGAACCCGCCGCCTGTGCGACAGGACCAGGAGGATCCGTATCAGCGCAGGTCAGCCCGGGTGTACGCCGCTGCTGACCGCGCCGGTTCCGCCGGGTTGCGCGGCACCGCCGTGGGAAGCCCCCAACCCGTCCTGTACGACGCGGTGTTGCTGGACCGCGACGGCACCCTGGTCGAGGACGTTCCGTACAACGGCGACCCGGAGAAGGTACGCCCGGTGCCGGGTGCGCGGGCCGCGCTGGACCGGCTGCGGGCGGCCGGGCTGCGGCTGGCGGTCGTCACGAACCAGTCGGGCCTGGCCCGGGGCTACTTCACCGGTGAGCAGATGCGGGCGGTGCACGCCCGTGTCGAGGAGCTGCTGGGTCGGTTCGACGCCTGGCTGGTCTGCCCGCACGACGACGAGGACCGTTGCGACTGCCGCAAGCCGGCACCCGGTCTGGTGCATGCCGCCGCCCGGGAACTGGGCACCACCGCGTCCCGGTGCGTGCTGGTGGGCGACATCGGCCGGGACGTCGCCGCCGCGCTGGCCGCCGGGGCGACGGGGGTCCTGGTCCCCACGCCGGTGACCCGACCGGAGGAGATCGCCGCCGCCGGGTGGACCGCCACCGACCTGCCGGCGGCGGTCGACGAGATCCTGCGCCGTCAACAGGCCGTGCAGCCGGCGACCCCGACCGGCGACCCGGTCCGGACGGCGCTGGTGGTCCGGTCGGACTCGGCGGGGGACGTGCTGGTCACCGGGCCGGCGATCCGTGCCGTCGCGGCCGGGGCGCAGCGGGTGGTGCTGCTGTGCGGGCCACGGGGCCGCGCCGCCGCCGATCTGCTGCCCGGCGTCGACGAGATCATCGAGCACCCGCTGCCGTGGATCGACCCCACGCCGGCACCTGTCGACCCGGAGGACATGCGGAACCTGGTCGCCCGTCTGAGCGCGGTCGGCGCGGACCAGGCGGTGGTGTTCACCTCGTTCCACCAGTCCGCCCTGCCGCTGGCACTGCTGCTGCGGATGGCGGGGATCGGCCGGATCGCGGCGATCAGCGACGACTACCCGGGTTCGCTGCTGGACATCCGGCACCGGGTTCCGGTAGGCGTTCCCGAACCGGAACGCGCCCTCTCCCTCGCCGCCGCCGCCGGCCACCGGCTGCCCGAGGGCGACGAGCCGGTGCTCCGGCTCCGCCGGGACGCCGTGGCGGCGCGCCCGGCCGATCTCGGCGACCCGGGGTACGTGGTGCTGCATCCCGGCTCGGCCGCGTCGAGCCGGGCCTGCCCGCCCGAGGTGGCGACCCGGATCGCCGGGGCGTTGACCGCAGCCGGGCACCGGGTGCTGGTCACCGGCGGCCCCGACGAGCGTTCGGTCACCGCCCGGGTCGCGGCGGCCGGTGGCACCGACCTGGGTGGACGAACCGACCTGGCCGGGCTGGCCGGGATCGTGGCGGACGCCAGCGCGGTCGTGGTCGGCAACACCGGGCCGGCGCACCTGGCCGCCGCCGCCGGTGTGCCCGTGGTGAGCCTCTTCGCACCGACCGTCCCGTTCGGTCAGTGGGGGCCCTACCGGGTGCCCACCGTCCGGCTCGGCGACGCCACCGCGCCGTGCCGGGACACCCGGGCCGCCAGTTGCCCGGTCCCCGGCCACCCCTGCCTCAGCGGCGTCGAACCGGACGAGGTGGTCGACGCGCTGCGAATGCTCGCCGTCGGTGGTGGTGGCGGCCGATGAACATCCTGCTCTGGCACGTGCACGGCTCCTGGACCACGTCGTTCGTGCACGGCGGCCACCGCTATCTGATCCCCACCACACCCGACCGCGGCCCCTACGGCCTCGGCCGGGCCCGCACCTACCCCTGGCCGGACAGCGCGGTCGAGGTCACCCCGGAGGATCTGCCGGGCACCGACGTCGACCTGGTCATCCTGCAACGACCGGAGGAGATCGACCGGGCCGAGACGTGGCTGCGCCGTCGCCCCGGGCGAGACGTCCCCGCGATCTACGTCGAACACAACACCCCCAAGGGCGACGTACCCAACACGCGGCACCCGATGGCCGACCGCGACGACCTGCTCATCGCCCACGTCACCGGGTTCAACCAGATCTTCTGGGACACCGGCGCCACCCGCACCACAGTGGTCGACCACGGCATCGTCGCCCCCACCGTCTCCTACACCGGCGAACTCGACCGGCTCGCCGTGGTGATCAACGAACCGGTCCGACGAGGCCGGGTCACCGGCACCGACCTGCTTCCCCGGTTCGCCGAGATCGCCCCGCTGGACGTCTTCGGCATGGGCGTCGCCGGCCTGGCCGACCACCTCGGGCTGCCCGCCGACCGCCTCACCAGCCACGACGACGTGCCCCAGCACCGGATGCACGCCGAGCTGGCCCGGCGGCGCGCGTACCTGCACCTGTGCCGGTGGACGTCGCTCGGGCTCAGCCTCATCGAGGCGATGGCGATCGGCATGCCGGTCGTCGCGCTCGCCACCACCGAGGCGGTGACGGCGGTGCCGCCGGAGGCGGGGGCCCTCGCCACCCGGACCGACACCCTGCTCGACGCCGCCCGCCGGTTCATCGCCGAACCGGCGACCGCGCGGCAGGCCGGCGCGGTGGCGCGAGTCGCCGCCCGCGACAGGTACGGCCTCGACCGTTTCCTCGCTGACTGGGACCGGCTGCTGGAGGAGGAAGTATGCGGATCGCGATGATCTCGGAGCACGCCAGCCCGCTCGCCGTCCTCGGAGGGGAGGACGCCGGCGGCCAGAACACGCACGTCGCGGAGCTGTCCGCCGCTCTCGCCGCCGCCGGGCACGAGGTGCGGGTCTACACGCGCCGGGACGCGCCCGACCTGCCGGTGACCGTCCGCAGCCCGGACGGGTACGACGTGGTGCACGTGCCCGCCGGCCCGGCCGAGCCGGTGGCCAAGGACGCGTTGCTGCCGCACATGCGGGAGTTCAGTCGGTGGCTGACCGAGCGCTGGCGGGGCGGGGACTGGGTGCCCGAGGTGATCCACGCGCACTTCTGGATGAGTGGCCTGGCGGCGCTGACCGCCGGCCGGCAGACCGGGGTGCCGGTGGTGCAGACGTACCACGCGCTGGGCACGGTGAAGCGCCGCTACCAGGGCGTACAGGACACCAGCCCGGCCCGGCGGGTGTCCTACGAGCGGGAGCTGGGCCGCTCGGTGGACCGGATCGTCGCGCAGTGCCGCGACGAGGTGGGCGAACTCGTCCGGATGGGTGTGCCCCGGTCCCGGATGACCGTCGTGCCCTCCGGGGTCAACCTCGCCACGTTCGCCCCGCTCGGGCCGGCCGCCGACCGGGAGCCGGGTCGGGCCCGGATCCTGACCGTGGGCCGGCTGGTCGAACGCAAGGGCTTCCAGACCGTGATCCGCGCGATGGCGCTGGTCGCGGACGCCGAGTGCGTGGTCGTCGGCGGTCCGCCCGAAGGGCTGCTCGAAACCGACCCGTACGCCCGGCGGCTGCGAGCCCTCGCCGAGTCGTGCGGGGTGGCCGACCGGGTGCACCTGGTCGGCGCGGTGCCCCGGGAGGAGATGGGCCGCTGGTACCGCTCGGCGGACCTGCTGGTCGCCGCACCCTGGTACGAGCCGTTCGGCTTGACGCCGCTGGAGGCGATGGCCTGCGGGGTGCCGGTCGTCGGCACCGCCGTCGGCGGCATCCGGGACACCGTGGTCGACGGGACGACCGGTGACCTCGTGCCGGCGCGGGACCCGCACGCTCTGGCCGCCGCGATCCAGGGGTTGCTCGACGACCGGATCAGGCGCTTCGCGTACGCCACGGCGGCTCGCGAGCGGGCCCGGACGCGGTACTCGTGGGCGGCCACCGCCGAGCGGCTGGTCGAGGTCTACAGCGAGGTGGCCGCCGTGCGCCGGCCGACCCGGGTGGTGGCCTGATGCCGGCGGGCAGCCTGCTCGACACCCACCTGACGAATCTCGCGGCGGCGCTGGTGTCGTACCGGCGGTGTGAGTCGCAACTGGCGCGCTGGGGTGCCGACCTGGCCCACCGGCTGGCCGGCGGGGGTCGTCTGCTGGTCGCCGGCAACGGCGGCAGCGCTGCCGAGGCCCAGCACCTGACGGCCGAGCTGGTCGGCAAGCTCCACGACGATCGGCAGCCGCTGTCGGCCATCGCGCTGCACGCCGAGACGAGCGCGCTCACCGCCATCGCCAACGACTACGGCTACGCCGACGTCTACGCCCGGCAGGTGCGGGCCCACGGTCGTCCCGGTGACGTCCTGCTGCTGCTCAGCACCAGCGGGGCCAGCCCCAACCTGGTCAGCGCCGCGCAGGCTGCCCGCGCCGTGGGCGTGACCAGTTGGGCGCTCACCGGGGCCGTTCCCAATCCGCTCGCCGACGCCTGTGACGACGTGCTGGCCGTCGCGTCCGGAGACACCCAGGTCGTCCAGGAGCTGCACCTCGTGACCAGTCACCTGCTCTGCGAGTACCTGGAGCAGGAGTTGCCCGCCGCGCTGGCCGCGGCGGCGGCCGTCCGCCACGTGCCGGGGGAGCCCGGGTCGGTGCGCGCCGGGGTCGACGTGGTGCTCGACGGTGGGGCCGCACAGCAGATCGACGCGTGAGGATGAGGAGGCAAGCGTGAGGGGACCCGTGGTGGTGCTCGGCGACACCCTGCTCGACCGGGACGTGGAGGGGGTGGTGAACCGGCTCTGCCCGGACTCCCCGGTGCCGGTGCTCGACGAGACCTCGGCCGTCGACCGGCCCGGTGGCGCCGGTCTGGCCGCGGTGTTCGCCGCCGCGCAGGGCGCCGAGGTGGTGCTGGTGACCGCGCTCGCCGACGACGCCGGCGGCGCCCGACTGAGCGCGCTGCTCGCCGCCGCCGGAGTGCAGGTGTACCCGCTGGCCCTGCCCGGTGCGACGCCGGAGAAGATCCGGCTGCGGGCTCGGGGTCGGGTGCTGCTGCGCCACGACCGAGGTGGCGCGTCCGGGGAGCCGGGCCAGCCCTCCGACGAGGTGCTGCGGGTGATCGGCTCGGCGTCGGCGGTGCTGGTCAGCGACTACGGCCGGGGGGTGGCCCGGCAGCCCGCGCTGCGCGACGCGTTGGCCGCGACCCGCGCACCGGTGGTGTGGGACCCACACCCGCGTGGCCCGGCCGCCGTGCCCGGTGTCCACCTGGCCACCCCGAACGAGTCGGAGGTGCGCGAGTTGGTCCCGGCGGTGCCCGGCGCGTCCCGGCTGGCCACCGCGTCGCGCGGTGCGCAGGGTCTACGGCGTCGTTGGCGGGCGGGTGCGGTCGCGGTGACGTTGGGCGGTGACGGCGCGCTGCTCTGCCACGCCGGGTCGACGCCGCTCGTGGTGCCGACCCCGGGCAGTGCCGAGGGGGACACCTGCGGGGCCGGCGACCGGTTCGCGGCCGCCGCCAGCCTCGCGTTGGCCGAGGGCGCGCTGGTCTCCGAGGCGGTGCAGGCGGCGGTCGCCGAGGCGTCCAGGTTCGTGGCCGGCGGGGGAGTGGCCGCGGCGCTACCGTCCGACCTGGCGCCCGCGAGGAGCGCGCCCGGCCGGGGCGCCCCCCGGTCGTTGCCGAGAGGTGTCGCGGTGAGGCCGGCCGGTGACCGGGTGGGAGTCGCCGCGGTCGCCACGCTCCTGCAGGAGGTACGCGCCGCCGGCGGCACGGTGGTGGCGACCGGCGGCTGCTTCGACCTTCTGCACGCCGGTCACGTGGCCACCCTGCAGGCCGCCCGGCAGCTCGGCGACTGCCTGATCGTCTGCCTGAACTCGGACGCCAGCGTGGCCGGGTTGAAGGGTCCGGAGCGCCCGGTGATGTCCGAGGGTGACCGCAGTCGGGTGCTCAGCGCACTGAGCTGCGTCGACGCGGTACTCGTCTTCGACGAGCCGACCCCGGACGCGGCGCTGTCCTGGGTACGCCCCGACGTCTGGGTGAAGGGCGGCGACTACGCCACCGGCGGCGGGGACGACGCCACCACCCTGCCGGAGGCGGAGGTCCTGCGCCGGTGGGGCGGGAGCACTGTGGTGGTGCCCTACCTGGACGGTAGGTCCACCACCGACATGATCGTCCGTACGCTCGCGGGGCGGACCCGATGACCGCCACCCGGCCCGGAGCCGGGCCGACGGTCCTGGTCACCGGTGGTGCCAGCGGGCTCGGCGCGGCGGTGGTCGCGGCGGTGGCCGCGTCCGGCGGTCGACCGGTGGTGCTGGACCGGCAGCCGCCTGCCGACGGGGTGTCCTGGACCGAGTGCGACCTGGCCGACACGAGGGCCGCCGAGGTGGCCACCCAGCACCTCGCCGAGCAGGCCGGCGGCCTGGACGCGGTGGTCACCGCCGCCGGCACGGACGTGCCGGGTCGACTCGCCGACGTGCCGGGCGAGACCTGGGACCGCATCGTCGCGGTCGACCTGTTGGCCACCGCGGCGGTGATCCGGGCCGCGTTGCCGTTCCTGCTGACGTCTCGGGGCCGCATCGTCACGGTGGCCTCCACGCTGGGTGTCAAGGCGGTCGGCGACGCCACCGCGTACTGCGCGGCGAAGTTCGGGGTAGTGGGCTTCACCCGTGCGCTCGCCGCCGAGCTCGCCGGTCAGGTCGGCGTCACCCTGCTCATCCCGGGCGGGATGCGCACGGCGTTCTTCGACGAGCGTGACCCGCAGTACAAACCCGGACCGGACGCGATCCTCAACGATCCCGCCGACACCGCCGCCGCGATCATGTTCGCGCTGAACCAGCCGCCCGGCTGCGCGGTGCGCGAGCTGGTGGTCTGCGCCGAGCAGGAGACGTCGTACCCGTGATCCTCGTGCTGCGCGCCCTCGGCGTCGGCGACCTGGTGACCGCGGTGCCCGCGTTGCGGGCGCTGCGGGCCGCCTACCCCGCACGGGAGCTGGCGCTCGCCGCGCCCGCCGGGCTGGCCCCGCTCGTCGACCTGGTCGGCGGCGTCGACCGGCTGGTGGACACCTCCGGACTGGACCGGCCCATCCGGGTCGGATCGGCCCCGCAGGTCGCGGTCAACCTGCACGGGCGCGGCCCGCAGTCGCACCGGTTGCTCGCCGCCACCCGGCCCGACCGGCTGCTCGCCTTCGCTAACCCGGACGCCGGCCGCGCCGAGGGTCCGCAGTGGTCCGACGACGAGCACGAGGTGGACCGGTGGTGCCGGCTGCTGTCCTGGTACGACATTCCGGCCGACCGCACCGACCTCGGCCTGCGCCGGCCCGGGTCGGGCGGTCTGCCGACAGGTGTGACAGTGCTGCATCCCGGCAGCAAGGTGCCCGCCAAGCGGTGGCCGGCCGAGCGGTTCGCCGCGCTGGCCCGGGCGTTGACCGACCAGGGCCACCGGGTGCTGCTCACCGGATCGGCCGACGAGCGGGCCCTGGCGGCGCGGGTGGCCGAGGCGGCCGGCCTGGGGTCCGACGCCGTGCTGGCCGGCCGGACCGACCTCGGCACGCTCGCCGCGCTGGTGGCCGACGCCCGGCTGGTGGTCAGCGGGGACACCGGGGTGGCTCATCTGGCGACCGGGTACGGCACCGCGTCGGTGGTTCTCTTCGGGCCGGTCCCACCGGCGCGCTGGGGACCGCCACCGGACCGGCCCCGACACCGGGTGCTCTGGGCCGGCGAGGGAGATTGGCCCAGCTGGGACGGGGTAGGGAGCCACCCGACGATGGCGGCCCTGCGTCTCGACGAGGTGCTGGCCGCCGTGGCCGAGGTGGAGAGGGTGGTGCGGGTCTCCGGTGCGGTTGCGGCGTAGCGACCCGGGTCGACCGGGGTACGGACGGCGTCGGCGCGGCCGGGGCTGGCATTTCGTCGACCCGACCGGCGCTCCGGTCCGGGACACGGATGTCCTGGGCCGGCTACGGGAGTTGGTCATCCCTCCGGCCTGGCGGGACGTCTGGATCTCGCCGTACCCGAACGGCCACATCCAGGCGATCGGGATCGACGCGGCCGGACGCAAGCAGTACGTCTACCACCCACGGTGGCGGGAGAAGCAGGACGAGGCGAAGTTCGACCACATGTTGGAGGTGGCCCGCCGACTGCCGGCGTTGCGGGAGCGGGTGGGGCGCGACCTGGACGGCCGGGGGCTGAACCGGGACCGGGTGCTCGCCACGGTGGCCCGCCTGCTGGACATGGGAATGTTCCGGGTCGGCAGTGACCAGTACGCGGTCGGCGACGACCCGACGTACGGGGTGTCCACCCTGCGTCCCGAGCATGCCCGGTCCCGGGGCGGCTGCGTGGTCCTGGTGTTTCCGGCGAAGGGTGGCATCGAGCAGGTGCGCCGGATCGAGGACCCGGAGTTGTGCCAGGTGCTGGTCGATCTGCGCCGTCGGCGGCGGCGGGCGGACCGGCTGTTCGGCTACTGGGACGGCCGGGACTGGCGGGACGTGCGCAGCGACGAGGTGAACGGTTACCTGCGCGATGCCAGTGGTGGGGCGATGACCGCCAAGGACTTCCGCACCTGGCACGCGACCGTGCTCGCCGCCACCGAACTGGCCACCGCCGGCCCGGCCCGCTCGGTGACCGCCCGGCGCAGGGCGGTGGTCGCCGTGATGCGCGAGGTGGCCGACCTGCTGGGCAACACGCCCACGGTGGCTCGGGCGTCGTACGTGGATCCGCGGCTGGTCGACCTCTACCACGACGGGGTGGTGGCGTCGGTGGACCCGCTGGCGCCCCGCGAGGAGGTCGAGCGGGTCGTCCTGGAGCTGTTGGAGAGGGCCTGACCGGCCCCGCCGACGATCCTGGGGGGAAGTGGCGGGGCCGGAGACTCGGGCGTGGTCGGGATGCCACCGGGCGGCCGCCCGCCGCATTCGCGCGGCGGGCGCCTCGCCACGGCCCCCGTTGGCGGCCCACCGAGGAACGGTCGGCCACGCTGGTGTCAGTCTGCCCGTCCCCTGTTGACCACGGATGCCGCGCGGTTGACGATCCGCGCCGGATGCGAGCTGCCGTCGCGATGTTCCTGTGGGCTCACCCCGTACGCTGTCCGGAACGCCCGGCTGAAGTGGGCTTTGTCGGAGAACCCCCAGCGCGCCGCGACGGTCTGCACCGGCTGGTCGCGCAACGCCGGGTCGGACAGGTCGCGCCGGCACCGGGCCAGTCGCAGATCCCGGATGTACGACGCCACCGTCGTCTCCTCACCCTCGAACAACCGGTGCAGGGACCGCACCGAGATGTGGTGGGCGTCGGCGACGACCCGAGGGCTGAGTGTCGCGTCGCCCAGGCGCCGGTGGACGTACGCCTGCACCTGGGCGAGCAGTGCCCGGCGGCGTACCTCGGTGGGTACGGCGTCCTCGGCGACCAGGTGCCGGCCGAGCATGGTGGTGGCCAGGTCCAGTCCCACCGCGCCGAGCCGGCTCGCGTCGGCGGCATGGTACTGCTCCGGGTGCCTGGTCACCTGCAACAGGAACTGCGCCAGCAGCGCCCCGATCCCCTCGCTGCCGGACATCCGCCCGCCGTAGAGCGCGGCCATCCGCTGCGGCGGCAGCGGCAGCGCGGCGTGCGGGATCAACGTGATGATCGAGGTCGCCTGGTCCCGTTCCGGCTCTGTCGCGTGGTGGCAGACGTCGTGTGGTCGGGAACCGTCGTAGAAGGTGAACTCCCCGGCCAGGATCTCGCTGCGGCGACCGTCCTGGCTGGACGTGCCGATACCGCCGGTGGTGTAGGCGAGGATGTACAGCTCCGGGTCGGACTGGCGGACCAGCTTCTGGGTGCGGGTGGCGTCCAGTGACGGGTACCGGTATTCCACGAGTTGGATCGGGCCGAGCGTGATGAAGTCGGCGCGGGCGGCGAAGTCGTCGGCGTGCGCGGACTGGATGCGCAGTGGCGCCGATGTGCGTGCGACCAGGTCGAGCCACATCCCGAACCGCTCGCCCGGGGGCAGGACGGTGGTGTCGATGGTGTCTCTCGGTAGCATCCGGCGCCTCAGCCCGTTCGACGTTCGATGAGTGCCTCGACGCCGTCGAGGATCCGGTCCAGGCCGAAGGCGAACTCGTCGTCCGGGTCGTCGTCCTGGGTGAGCACGCCCGCGCTCAGCACCCGGTGCAGTGCCGGGAAGCGGGCCGGGTCGATGAGCCGGGACAGCATCCGGCCGTACGCGGGCATCATCTCGTTCGGCGCGACGCCGGACGCCTGGCTGCCCTCGGCGATCTGGGACGTGAGGGTGGCCTCGTTGCGGACGTACCCGGTGATCAGGAGCAGCGTCGACATCTTCTCGCCCTCGGCGAGGGTGGTGCCGTCGAGGCAGCGCAGCCCGTCCTCCAGCCAGCCGAGCTGCTGAGGGGTGATCGGCGGACCGCTGATCGGCACGTGCAGCAGCCAGGACCGGCGTCGCAGCACGTCGTGCTCGGCCCAGGCCCAGCGGGTCAGACCGGCCCGCCAGTTGTCCTCGGGTGCGGGCGGCCCGGGTGAGGGGCCGTAGCCGGTGTCCACCATGAGCATCAGCAGCTCGTCCTTCGACCCGACGTACCGGTAGAGGGCCATGGTGGCGGCCCCCAACTCCTTGGCCACCCGGCTCATCGAGACGGCGGCCAGCCCGTCGGCGTCGGCCACCCGTACGGCGGCGTCCACGATGGTGGGCACGCTCATCCCCGGTCGAGGCCCTTTCGGTGGGCGTTCCCGCAACCCCCAGGCGCTCTCGATAGCTGGCGGGAGCACTGGCCCGCTGTCGTCTGTCTGTGCCGCCACATTTCCTCCTTGCCTCGCCATCCTAGTTCTGCGTATGGTCTACGCATAACAGCGTACGACATACGCAGAAGGAGAATTGATCATGACGACGACGACCGCGCCGACACCACGGGCAGGCCGGCGGGAGTGGATCGGGTTCACGGTGCTGATGCTGCCGCTGCTCCTGGTCTCGATGGACGTCTCGGTTCTCTACTTCGCCGTTCCGTTCATCAGTGAGGAGCTGCGCCCCACCGGCGCACAGCAGCTCTGGATCTTCGACATCTACGGGTTCGTGCTGGCCGGGCTGCTCATCACCATGGGCGCGCTGGGCGACCGCATCGGCCGACGTCGGCTCCTGCTGATCGGCGCCACCGCGTTCGGGGCGGCGTCGCTGCTGGCCGCGTACGCCGACAGCGCCGTGACGTTGATCGCCGCGCGCGCCCTGCTCGGCGTCGGTGGGGCCACCCTGATGCCCTCCACGCTCGCCCTGGTGCGCAACCTGTTCCACGACGCCAGGCAGCGCGGCACCGCCATCGGCATCTGGACCGCCACGCTCACCGGTGGCATCGCGATCGGCCCGGTGCTCAGCGGCATCCTGCTGGAGCACTTCTGGTGGGGTTCGATCTTCCTGATCAACATCCCGGCGATGCTGATGCTGCTCCTGCTCGCCCCGATGCTGGTGCCCGAGTCCCGCAACCCGGCGACCGGGCGGTTCGACCTCGTCAGCGGGGCCCTGTCCCTCGGCGCGCTGCTCCCGGTGATCTACGGCATCAAGGAGATGGCCCGCGACGGCGTCAGCCCGGTGCGGGTGCTCGTCATCGTCGCCGGCCTGCTGGTGGGCGCGCTGTTCCTGCACCGGCAGCGGACCCGCGCGTACCCGATGATCGACCTTGACCTGTTCCGTCGCCGCGGCTTCGCCGGGTCGCTCGCGGTCAACCTGCTGGCGATGTTCGCCCTGGTCGGCTTCGCCATCTTCACCACCCAGCACCTCCAGTTGGTGCTCGGCCTGAGCCCGCTGCGGGCGGCACTGTGGAGCCTGGTGCCGTCCCTCGCCGTGGGCGTGGTCGCGCCGGCCGCCGCCGCGCTGGCCCAGCGCGTCGAGCGGGCGTACCTGATCGGTGCGGGATTCGGGATCGCCGTGCTCGGCTTCGTGGTGCTGACCCGCGTCACGCCGGAGTCGCCGCTCTGGCTGCTCCTCGTCGGCGCCAGCGTCTACGCGGGTGGTCTGGTCATGGTGATGTCACTCGTCACCGAGTTGGTCCTCGGTGCGGCGCCGGCCGAACAGGCCGGTGTCGCGTCGGCGCTCACCGAGTCCAGCAGTGAGCTGGGCGGCGCGCTGGGGATGGCGATCCTCGGCAGTGTCGGCGCGGCGGTCTACCACCGCGAGATCCTCGACGGCCTGCCTGCCGGCCTGCCCGCCGACAGTGGTGACGCTGCCCGGGAGACGCTGGGAGGCGCGCTCGCGGTGGCACAGGCCCTGCCGGCGGACCTGGCCGACGCGGTGCTGCACGCGGCCCGGGTGGCGTTCACCGACGGGTTGCACCTCGCCGCCGTCGCCGCCATGGTGGCGATGCTGGTGGGCGCGGTCACCGCGTTGACGACGCTACGCGGCGTCCGGCCGGCCGACCCCGCGGCGCTGGCCGCCGAGCCGACCGATCCGTCGCTGTCGTCGGTCAGTCGTTGAGCACCTGCGCGAGCCGGTCGCGGAAGCGCCGCTCCGAGTCGCTGACGGATTCGCCGCCGATGCCCAGCAGCCCACCGCTGGACGCGGCACCCACCACCTGCTCGGCGATCTGCACGAGCCAGTGCCTGTACGCGCCGGCCTCGCCCTCGTCGACACGGGTGGCCAGCAGCGCGGCGGCCTCGCCGGCCCGCAGCAGCACGTCGTCGATCAGCGCGCGCGGGTCGTCGGGCGCGATGACCGGCAGCTCGGCGCCGGCCTCCGGGTCACCCACCCGGGTGACGATCTCACCGGCCACGGCGGCGACCAACGGGCTGGCCGACTCCCGGCCGGCGGAGATGGTCTCCAGGCCGGCCGCGGTCTCCGCCATGGTCCGGCGGGTGCCGTCGGACTCGGCGGCGCTCGCCGCGGTCAGGATCGACTGTGGCAGGCCGACCAGCAGCCCCCACTCCCCGTCGGAGAAACCGAAACCTGTGTACGCCGGCTGCTCGATCACGGCAACGCCCCTTCCGCCCTGCTACTTGGTCAATCGGTGCTCTGGTTGGTCGATCCACCGGGCCCGACACGGCGCCCGGGTCAGGCTAGTCCAGGGTCAGCAGGCCCTGTTCGGACACCACGCGCACCGACAACGTCTTGTACCCGACCTCGTCGAAGAGAACCGTCATCTTGTCGTCCTCGTAGGAGAGCACCAGGCCCCGGCCCCACTCCGGGTGACGCACCCGGCCGTGCACCGGGAACGGGCCGACCGCGCCCTGGTCGGCGACGCTGGTGCCGTTGTGGCAGTTGTCGCAGTGGCCGCAGACGTCGGTCATCTGCTCGCCGAAGTACGCCAGCAGGGTCTGCCCCCGGCAGGCGTTGGTCTCGGCGAAGGCCCGCATCATGTCGGTGCGGGACCGGGTCACGGTCTGCTGGCGCTCCGCCTCGGCCAGCGCCGCCGCTGCGGCGTCCACCGGGGTGGGGGAGTAGCGCGGGGCGCCGATGCGCTGCCGGGTACGCGGCTCGGCGGCCCCGACCTGCTCCAGCAGGGCGAGATACTGGCCCAGCTTGCGCGGCCCGAGGCCGGTGGCCTCGCGCAGCTCGGTCTTGGTGGCCGGCTTGCGGCGCAGCAACGCGGCCAGGTCGCGCAGCTCGTCGGCGTCGGGCAGGCCGCCGCTGAAGAACCGTTGCAGGCCCACGTCCTCGGCCCGCCAGAGCAGGAGCACCCGGGCGGGTTGCCCGTCGCGCCCGGCCCGGCCGATCTCCTGGAAGTAGCTGTCCGGCGAGTCGGGCAGCGCCATGTGCACCACCCAGGCGATGTTCGGCTTGTCGATGCCCATCCCGAAGGCCGAGGTCGCGACCATGATGGGGACCTGGTCGGCGAGGAACGCCTCGTGCAGCTCCGCGCGGGCGCCGACCGGCATCCCGCCGTGGTAGGACAGCGCCGGAAAGCCGGCGTCGGTCAGCCGGGCGGCCAACTCCTCGGAGCCGCGGCGGGTCGGCACGTAGATGATCCCCGGCCGCCCCTCGTCGCGCAGCAGCGTCATCAGCCGCCGCCACCGGTAGTCCTCGTCGGGGCAGTGCGCCACTTCCAGGAACAGGTTGGGCCGGTCCAGCCCGGAGATCACCACATCCGGATCGCGCAGACGCAGGCGGGCGATGATGTCGTCGCGTACCGGTGGGGAGGCGGTGGCGGTGAGCGCGACCACCGGCGGCCGGCCGATGCCCTCGATGAGGTGCCCGAGTGCCAGGTAGTCGGGGCGAAAGTCGTGCCCCCACGCGGAGATGCAGTGCGCCTCGTCGATCGCCACCAGCGCCGGCTTCAGCGCGGCGACCTCGGCCATCCGCTCGGGGTTGCTGAGCTGCTCCGGGGTGATGAACAGGAACTCCGCCCGGCCCTCGCGGACCTCGCTGATCGCCTCGGCCTGCTGGGTTGCCGTCTCGTTCGAGCTGATCCGCACCGCCCGCAGCTCCGGGCGTTGCCGCTCGTTGAGGGCGGCGATCTGGTCCTGTTGGAGCGCCAGCAGCGGGGAGATCACCACGGTGGGGCCGGGGATCAGGCTGGCCGGGATCTGGTAGATGGCCGACTTGCCGGCACCGGTGGGCAACACCACCAGGGCGTCACGTCGCTTCATCACCGCGCGCATGGCGGCCAACTGGTTGGGCCGTAGCGCCTTCCAGCCAAACAGGCTCCGGGCCGCGCGGCGCAACGTCATCGAATGCATGGACAGTTTCATCGAGGGCCGGAGGTACCCGAGCCCATGACCGCCGAAACGCGTTCGGACGATCATGGGCAGGGTAGGGCAGGGTCGGTCAGCGCAGCCGGGGCAGGACCTCGCGCTGGTAGAGGTCGAACAGGCCCCGGTGGTGCGGGCCGGTGTTGGCCACGTAGACCTCGTCGAAGCCGGCCTTGGCGTACTGGTCGATCATCTCCAGGTGCGCGTCCGCGCTGTTGCCGCAGACGAACGCCTCCTTCAACATCTCGGGTTTGACCAGCTCGGAGGCCTGCTCGAAGTGTCGTGGTGAGGGCAGCACCTGGGACAGCTCACCCGGCACCCCCGCGTTCGGCCAGCGCTCGTACGCGATGCGCATCCCCTCGTCCTCGCTGTCCGCGTACGCCGCCTTGAAGCCGGCCTGGCAGGGCTTGTCGCCGCCACCGTTCTCGCGGAAGCGCCGGACCATCTCGCCGTCGGGCATCGTGCTCACGTAGCCGTCACCGATGCGTGCGGCGAGGTCGATGGCCTTCGGACCGAAGCCGGAGACGTGGATCGGTGGGGGAGTGTCGGGCAGCGTGTAGATCCGGGCGTGCTCGACGGTGTAGTGCTTACCGTGGTGGTTGACGAAGCCGCCGCCCCACAGCTCGCGCAGCACCTCGACGGCCTCCTCCAGCATCTCCAGGCGGACGTCGGTCTGCGGCCAGGCGTCGCCGAAGATGTGCTCGTTGAGCGCCTCGCCGGTGCCGACGCCGAGCACGAACCGCCCGCCGTGCAGCACCGCGCTGGTCGCCGCCGCCTGCGCGATCACGGCCGGGTGGATCCGCACGGTCGGGCAGGTCACGGCGGTGGTCACCGGCAGCGAACAGACCTGGCTGAGCGCGCCGATCATCGACCAGACGAAGGGGCTCTGGCCCTGCGCGTCCACCCAGGGGTGGTAGTGGTCGGAGATCCACAGCGCCTCGAAGCCGGCCCGTTCGGCACCCTGCGCCTGCTCCAGCAGCTCGGCTGGCGTGAACTCCTCACTGGACAGAAAGTATCCGATCTTCATGGTCTCCCCTTCGGCGCGCGGACCTGCTGTTGGGGAGAGCCGTACCCCGGGCGTGGTCGGCCACACCGGCCGGCCGGGGTCCGTTCGCTCAGCGCCGGCCGAACATCGCCCGGATCGCGGCGAGCAGCAGCAGGGCGCCGACCACCAGGCCGAGCAGGCGTACGCCGGGGATGTCGGCCGGGCTCGTCGCGTCGGCCAGCAGGGCGGGATCCATCCCCGAACTCTCCCGGGGAGCGCGCCCTGAGGCAACTGTAAGGTTTATTGACTATTGAATCGCCCGGTGTGACCATGGCATGACCGCCGGCCGGTGGCGGTGCGCCGATGGCGCGCGAGAGATGGGGTACGGGGGCCGCATGAGCGAGCGCAACCAGCGGGTCGACGGGGGCGCACCGACGCCGGCGATCGAGACCGGTCGTCCTGAGGGGGCGGTGTGACCACGCCCGCCGGCCACCTTCCGGCGCTCGCCGCCGCCGTCCTGCAACCCGGGTTCGTCGGCACCACCCCACCACCGTGGGTGTGCCGCTGGCTCGGTGAGGGCCTCGGCTCGGTGGTGCTCTTTGCCCGCAACGTCGTCGACCCCGGGCAGGTGGCGGCGCTCACCGCGACGCTGCGCGCCGAGCGGCCGGACGTCATCGTGGCGATCGACGAGGAGGCCGGCGACGTCACCCGGCTCGAGTCGGTGCACGGCAGTTCCCGGCCCGGCAACTTCGCCCTCGGCGCGGTCGACGACCCGGCGCTGACCGAGGCGGTCGCCCGGGACCTCGGCGTCGAGCTGGCCGCGGCGGGGGTCACCCTCAACTACGCCCCGGACGCCGACGTCAACTCCAACCCGGACAACCCCGTGATCGGCGTCCGCTCCTTCGGCGCCGACCCGGCGCTGGTGGCACGGCACACCGCCGCCTGGGTGCGTGGGCTCCAGGCCGGCGGCGTGGCCGCCTGCGCCAAACACTTCCCGGGGCACGGCGACACCCGCGTCGACTCCCACCACGACCTGCCCCGGATCACCGCCGACCGGGACCGGCTGGACGCCTGCGAGCTGGCCCCGTTCCGGGCCGCCGTGGCCGCCGGCGTGCAGGCGGTGATGACCGGCCACCTGCTGGTGCCGGCGCTCGACCCGCAGCTGCCGGCCACGCTGAGTCAGCGCATCCTGGGCGGGTTGCTCCGCGACGAGATGGGCTTCTCCGGTGTGGTGGTGACCGACGCGGTGGAGATGCGCGCGGTCGCCGACCGGTACGGTTTCGCCGGGGCGACCGTCCGCGCCCTGGCGGCCGGGGCCGACGCGATCTGCATCGGCGGCGAGCGGGCCGACGAGCAGGCGGCGCGTGAGCTGCGCGACGCCATCGTCGCCGCAGTCGTCTCCGGTGACCTTCCCGAGGAGCGACTCGCCGAGGCGGCCAAGCGGGTCGGGCAGCTCGCCGCCTGGACGATGGCCGCCCGCACCGCGGGGTCGGCCGGGCGCGACGCCGCCGACGTCGGGCTGGTCGCCGCCCGCCGCGCCGTCCGGGTCACCGCCTCCCGGACCGCGACGGACGCGCTGCCGCTGACCCGTCCGGCGTACGTCGTCGAGTTCGAGCCGCTTCGCAACATCGCCATCGGCGCGGAGACCCCGTGGGGGATCGGCGCGCCCCTGGGCGAGCTGCTGCCCGGCACCAGCACGGTCCGCTACGCCGAGCCCGACGTGCCGGCCGATCCGGGAGCCGGGGCGGGCACCCGCCCTCTGGTCCTGGTGGTCCGTGACCTGCACCGGCACGACTGGATGCGGTCCGCCGTGCACCGCGCGTTGGCCGCCCGGCCGGACGCGGTCGTGGTCGAGCTGGGCGTGCCGGAGCTGGTGACCGGGTCGGTGCACCTGGCCACCCACGGTGCCACCCGGGCCAGTGGGTGGGCCGCCGCCGAGGTGCTGACCGGCGCCCGCTGACCGACCCGCGCCCGCTGACCGACCCGCGTTACGGCAGGTCGGCCACCAGGTCGGCGTACTCGGGATGCTTCTCGATGAACGCGGCCATGAAAGGGCACTGCGGCACCACCTTGGTGCCCCGGGCACGGACCTCGTCGAGGGTGCCCCGGATCAGCGCGCCGCCCACGCCCCTGCCCTGGAAGCCCCGGTCCACCTCGGTGTGGGTGAAGACCAGGACCTCCCCACGCATCAGGTACGCGGTGAAGCCGGCCAACGCGTCGTCGACCAGGATCTCGAAGCGGTGCTTCGCCGGGTTGTCCTCGACCAGGGTGCTCATCCGGCCATTGTCCCCGCGGTGCCGGCCAGCGCGTCGAGTTCGGCGAGCAACCAGTCCACCTCGTCGGCCGTGTTGTAGTGGTAGATGCTGGCCCGCACCGCGCCGCCGCTGTCGCGCAGACCCATCATCTGGAAGTACTCGTAGGCGTAGTAGTCGCCGACGGAGAGGCAGAACCCGGCGGCGCCCAACGCCTCCTGGGTGGCCGCCGGCGTCATGCCGGCGACCCGGAACGACACCGTCGGGCAGCGTCGCGCCGGCGAACCGTAGACGGTGACCGCCGGCCGCTGTGCCAGCCCGGCGAGCAGCCGGTCCAGCAGTGCCTCCTCGTGCGCCTGCGCGGCGGCCAGCCCGGCCCGCAGCCGCGCCCGCCGGTCCCCGACCGCGTCCGGGTACAGCCCCGCCAGGTGGTCGACCGCCGCGGTCACACCGGCGAGCAGCGGAAAGCTCGGCGTGCCGTACTCGAACCGGTCCGGCACCGCGTCGGAGGACGGCACCAGCTTCGCCGGGCGTAGCGTCGCCCACCGGGCCGGGTCCGCCACCATCGCGGCCAGGTGCGGGCCGGACCACTTGTACGCGCTGGTCACCAGCACGTCGGCGCCGAGCGAGGCCAGGTCGGTCGGTCCGTGCGGAACCGAGTGCACCCCGTCGACGTAGACCAGCGCGCCGACCGCGTGCGCGGTCTTGGCGATCGCCGGCACGTCCGGCACGGTGCCGATGGCGTTGCTGCCGGCGGTCACCGCGACCAACCGGGTCCGCTCACCGACCAGGTCGTCGTACTGGGCGGCGGGCAGCTCGCCGGTGCTCGGGTCGACCTCGGCCCAGCGCACCGTCGCGCCGGCCGCCTCGGCCGCCTGCACCCACGGCCGGATGTTCGCGTCGTGGTCGAGCCGGGACACCACCACCTCGTCACCCGGGCGCCAGCTCGCGCCGAGCGTGCGGGCCAGGGTGTACGTCAGCGCGGTCGCGCTCGGGCCGAGCACCACCCCGGACGGGTCGGCGCCGAGCAGATCCGCCACCGCCGAGCGGG
This sequence comes from Micromonospora sp. B9E7, assembly GCF_039871815.1. NCBI lineage: Bacteria > Bacillati > Actinomycetota > Actinomycetes > Micromonosporales > Micromonosporaceae > Micromonospora > Micromonospora sp. B9E7. The sequence goes on along the minus strand of NZ_JBDPLX010000022.1, from coordinate 17,811 downwards.
CCTCGGCCACCAGCTCCAACGACCGGCGACCCGGAACGAACGCGGCGCTGCGGTTGCCGACCGCCGACCGCATGGCGTCGGTGACCGCGTCGATCACACCCGCCGCGGTCTGGGTGCCACCGGCGCCGTCGAAGTGGACGAAGCCCTCGGTCAGGGCGGGGTACGCGGCCCGGGTGCGGGCGATGTCGAACGGCATGTCCCGGACCCTAGCCGGGGTGCCCCCAGCGCCTGCTGTCGCCTGGCGTCGCGTGCGTCTCGTACTCTTGGCGAGGTGACGAACCGATCCGCCACCATGCCCATGCCCCCCGTCCGCCGCGCCGCCGGTCTCTTCGCCGGCCTGGCGCTCGGCCTCGCCGTGCTCGCCGGCTGCAGCTCCCAGGGTGCCTCCACCGACTGCGGACTGGACGCCTGCACTGTCACCTTCGAGCGGGGTGTCGACGCGAGGGCCACCATCTTCGGCGTCGAGGCCAAGCTGGTCGGCGCCGAGGGTGACCAGGTGACCGTCGAGGTCGCCGGTGAGCAGCTCAGCCTCACCATGGGCCAGCAGGCCGCCGAGGCCGGCGGCTTCGCGGTCACCCTGGACAGCGTCACCGACCAGGAGGTCAAGGTCCGCGTCTCCCGCAACCCGGGTAACTGATCCGCCCCGGGCGGCGGTGGCCGACGTTTGGGAATCTCCGAAATCGGAGATTGTGACGCCATGTCACTCACCCGTAGCGCCGAAGCCACCGCCTCCCGAACGGCGGACAGCCGGTGGCTGGAACTCCTCGCCCGGGCCGGCTTCATCGGCTACGGCATCGTCCACCTCCTCTTCGCCTGGTTGGCGTTGCAGATCGCGTTCGGCACGTCGTCCGACGACGGCGACCAGTCCGGCGCGCTGCGTACCCTCTCCGCACAGCCCCTGGGTAAGTTCCTGGTCATCGCCGTCGGCGTCGGCCTGCTCGCGATGGCGATCTGGCAGGCGCTGGAGGCGGCGGTCGGGCACCGTGCCGAGCGGGGCAGGGAGCGGGTCATCGAGCGGCTCGCCTCGGCGGGCCGGACCATCGTCTACCTCTACTTCGCCTGGACCGCGTTCAAGGTCTTCAAGGACGCCGGGTCGAACAGCGCCGACCAGCAGGAGGCGCTGACCGGCAAGCTGATGACCTCCAGCGGAGGCCGTTGGCTGGTCGGCCTGGCCGGTCTGGTGCTCGCCGCGATCGGCATCGGCCTGGTCATCTACGGCATCCGCAAGAAGTTCGAGAAGCACCTGAAGACCGGCGAGATGAGCCCGAAGACCCGTCAGCTGGCCCGTCGCCTCGGCATCGCCGGTTACGCCGCCAAGGGCGTCGCGTACGGCATCGCCGGTCTGCTGATCATCGTGGCGGCGGTCAACTACGACCCGGAGAAGGCCCGTGGCCTGGACGCCGCGCTGCACACGCTGCGCGAGCAGTCGTACGGCATGTTCCTGCTCACCCTGGTCGCCCTGGGCATCGCCGCCTTCGGCGTCTACTGCTTCCTCCAGTCCCGGTACCGCAAGGTCTGAGCTGGTCGATACCACGGACGTCGGGCACTCTTGGGGTTTTGCCCGGAGTGCCCGACATCTGGTCGAAGGGGAGCCACGGAGCTGTGCAGAACTATCTCGAAACGGCCGTCGCCGCGCTCGTCGCGGCGGCGGTCGCACTCTTCCTGGTCGAGGTCGTCCACCGGCTGACCCGCCGGTTCGGCCGCCGGTCGCAGCTGCTGACCGAGCTGACCGACCACGCGCACCGGCCGTTCCAGGTCGCCGGGACGGTCCTCGCCGTGCAGTTCGCCGTCCGCTTCAGCACCGGGTACGCGGTCGGCCAGAGCTGGCGCCGCCTGCTGCTGCACCTGCTCGTCCTCGCCGTCATCGCCACGGTGGCCTGGTTGGTGGCCGCGCTGCTGGTCGTCGTGGAGGACACCGCGCTGGCCCGGTTCCGGGTCGACGTGCCGGACAATCGGCACGCCCGGCGGGTGCGCACGCAGGTGGTGATGCTGCGCCGACTGACCATCGCGGTGATCGTCATCCTGACCGTCGGCGTGATGCTGATGACCTTCCCGAGCGTGCGGGGCATCGGCGCGGGCGTGCTGACCTCGGCCGGTGTGGTCGGTGTGGTGGCCGCGCTCGCCGCACAGAGCCTGCTCGGCAACGTCTTCGCCGGCCTCCAGCTCGCCTTCAGCGACGCCGTCCGGCTCGACGACGTGGTGGTCGTCGAGGGGGAGTGGGGGCGGATCGAGGAGCTGACCCTGAGCTACGTGGTCGTGCAGATCTGGGACGACCGGCGGTTGATCCTGCCCACCTCGTACTTCACCAGCAAGCCGTTCCAGAACTGGACGCGTACCGAGTCGGCGGTGCTCGGCACCGCCGAGTTCGACGTGGACTGGGCGGTGCCGGTGCAGACCATGCGCGAGGAACTACGCCGCCTGGTCGAGGGCACCGAGCTGTGGGACGGGCGGGTGTGCGTCCTGCAGGTCACCGACGCCACCGGCGGGATGGTACGAATCCGCGCGCTGGTCAGCGCCGCCGACGCGGGAAGTCTGTGGGACCTGCGCTGCCTGGTGCGGGAGCACCTGGTGGTCTGGATCCGGGACAATCGCCCCACCGCGATGCCCCGGCTGCGTACCGAGTTGGGTGACTCCACCAGCAACCTGCCCTGGCAGTGGGTGCAGCCGAGGCGGCCGGTACGCCGCCTGTCCGACACCGAGGCGCCCGACGACGCCCGCGTCTTCGGCGGCAGCGACGACGGCGACGCCCGCAGCGAAGCCTTCGTAGGCCCCGAAGAAACCCGCCCCTAACCCCACCCCACCCACCCACCACCCAGGCCGCGCGATCTCGCACGGCAAGCCCCGACGATCATGAGCTTGACGGGTGGGTACGCCTGGTTTGTCCCCGCCAATCTCATGATCACCGCTGTGGGGCCGGGGGTTGGGGTTCGGGGTGGGAGGTTTGGTGGGGGCTGGGTGGGGGATGTGCTGCCGGACGTCTCTGCCTCGATCACGGCATCGGCCGGCGTATTCACGGCGCGGCGTCCGGACAACGCCGACGGTCAGCTGCTCGGCGCGCTTTAGGATTGACGAGCGGCGACTCCGGGCATACAGCGCGGTGATGAGGAAAGGAGGACAGCATGGCTGACGTGGCGAACGCCCGCACATCCCACAACGGGAGCGAGCCCTCCACCGCCGAGTTGGTGCAACGGGCCACCGAACAGGTCTCCCGTCTCGTACGGGACGAACTGGCGCTGGCCCGAGCGGAGTTGACCCAGAAGGGCAAGCACGCCGGCATCGGCATCGGCCTCTTCGGCGGCGGCGGTGCGCTGGCGTTCTTCGGCCTGGGCGCGTTGGTCGCCACGGCGATCCTGCTGCTCGACCTGGTGTTGCCCGCCTGGGCCGCCGCGCTGATCGTGGCAGTGGCCTGTTTCCTGGTGGCCGGCGTTCTCGCCCTGGTGGGCAAGAAACAGGTCAGCCGTGCCGTCCCGCCCGTCCCTGCGGCGACGGTGCGCAGCCTCCGGGCCGACATGGACACCGTCACCGCCGCGGTGAAGGACAGGGGGCGGCAATGACCGGCAACGGGACCGGCGACACGGAGGCGCTCCGCGAGGAGATCCGTCGCACCCGGGTCGAGTTGGGCGAGACGATGGAGGCGTTGGCCGCCAAGGCCGACGTCAAGGCGCGTCTGAAGGAGTCCGCCGGGCAGGCGAAGGAGCGGATGCGCGAGCAGGCGGCGCAGACCGTCGCCCGGGTCCGCGGGCAGGCCATGCGTGGCACCGGGATGGCGCGGGCGCAGGCCCACGAGAAGGGCGAGCTGGTGCGCGCACAGGCGCACGACAGGGGCGAGTTGATGCGCCGCAACCCGGTGCCGTGGGCGGTCATCGCCGCCGGTGCGGTGGCGACCGTGGTGGTGCTGATGATCGTGCGGGGGAGGCGTCGGTGAGCAAGAGCATCAGTCGGGTCGCGTACCGGCCGGTCGGCGTGTTGTTGGGTATCGCCGCGGGCACGGTGGCCGGGGCGATCTTCCGACAGGTCTGGAAGGTCACCGCGGGCGACGGTGAGGCGCCGAACGCCACCGACGAGGATCGTGGCTGGGGCGAGATCCTGGCCGCCGCGGCGTTGCAGGGCGCGATCTTCGCGGTCGTCCGGGCCGCCGTGGACCGGGGCGGCGCGGTCGGCGTCCGCCGGATGACCGGCTCCTGGCCGGACTGACCACAGCGACTTCGGCCCCCTTCCCGCATCGATGGGAAGGGGGCTTTCGCATGGGTTCGGACGCCGCCCAGCGGATCTCGGGCATCCGTCAGGTCACATGTCGGAGAAATTCGTCGGAGAGGTCGTGACAGACTTTTTGCGTACGTGATTTGCTGTTCCACGCTGTTGAGAGATGGCGTGGGTTGAGAGAAGTCTCCTTCGTGGGGCCGCCTCAGGCGCCGCTGCTCGAAAACGGCCAATCGGCCGGACGGCGTGCACGGCCACCAGTTTTTAGAGGGAGATACACATGGCTCAGGGAACCGTGAAGTGGTTCAACGCTGACAAGGGCTTCGGCTTCATCACCGTCGATGGTGGGGGTGCTGACGTGTTCGTCCACTTCTCGGCCATCCAGACCAGCGGCTACCGCTCGCTGGAGGAGAACCAGCGGGTGGAGTTCGAGATCGCTCAGGGTCAGAAGGGCCCGCAGGCCGAGCAGGTTCGTCCCATCTGAGTGAGACGGCCGGCCCTCGCCGGCCAGTGGGACGATCCGGCCAGGGGTCGTTGAAAGCCCTGCACCCCGCCAGGGGTGCAGGGCTTTTCCACGTGTTCCGGGTCGGTAGTGGACGGGCCGTTCAGCGTCGGCGGCGCGAGCGCAGGCCGAGCCAGAGCACCACCAGCCCGGCCAGCGCCAGGAGCGGGCCGAGCACCGCCCAGATCCTCTCGTCGGTCATCACGCTGCCGCTGACGTATCCGAGGCCCTGCACCGTCCACACCGCACCGATCACGACGGCCAACAGGCCGAGGGTGAGCGGAAGCCAGCCCCTCATCACGTCCTCTCTCCGCCGCCCGAGGCAGCGCGCCGTCGTCCAGCATCGCCGACCGCGCGGCGCGACGCGAGCACCCCGGGTGCGCGGGTCACCACCGGTCGTGCACCTGCGGGCGGATCAGCTCGTCGTAGATCTCGCGTACGGCTGCCAACTGCTCGTCGGTCAGCGGCGACAGGGCCGCCGCCGCGGCGTTGCGCCGGGCCTGGTCAGCGTCGCGGGCGCCGGGGATGACCACGGTGACACCCGCCTGGTCCAGCACCCACCGCAGCGCGAACTGTGCCATCGTGCGGTCCGCGTCGACCAGCGGCGCGAGCCGGCGTACGGCGGCGAGCCCCTGCGCGAAGTCGACCCCGGAGAACGTCTCGCCGACGTCGAAGGCGGCGCCGTGCCGGTTGTAGTTGCGGTGGTCGTCGGCGGGGAACTCGGTGTGCTCGTCGTACCGGCCGGAGAGCAGGCCGCTGGCCAGCGGCACCCGGGCGATGATGCCCACACCGGCAGCCGCGGCCGCGGGCAGGACCTGCTCCAGCGGCTTGTGGCGGACCGCGTTCAGGATGATCTGGACGCTCGCCACACCCGGCCGGGCGATCGCGGTGAGGGCCTGGTCACAGGTCTCGACACTGACCCCGTACCCGGCGATGGCCTTCTCGGCGACCAGGGTGTCCAGCCCGTCGAAGACCTCGTCGGAGGAGAAGACGGCGGTGGGCGGGCAGTGCAGCTGGACCAGGTCCAGGGTGTCCATTCCCAGGTTGGCCCGGGAGCGGTCGGTCCACTGCCGGAAGTTGGCCAGGGTGTACGCCTCCGGCCGCTGCTCGACGCGGCGGCCCATCTTGGTGGCGACGGTGAGCCCGGCGTCGGGCCGGGAGCGCAGGAAGCGACCGATCAGTTGCTCGCTGCGGCCGTCTCCGTACACGTCGGCGGTGTCGAGGAAGGTGACTCCGGAGTCCACGGCTGCGGTGAGCACCGCCATCGCGTCTGCCTCGCTGACGGTGCCCCAGTCGGCGCCGAGTTGCCAGGCACCGAGGCCGACCGCGCCGACGGTCCGGCCGAGCCGGGTGAAGCTGCGCTGTTCCATGCCCCGAGCCTAGTGATCGGGTTGCCACCGTGCCACGCGAGCCGTACCGTAAAACAAGACGGACGTACGGTTTGGGAGGCGACATGTGGGATCCGACGGCCTACCTGCGCTACGGCGACGAGCGATCCCGGCCGTTCCACGACCTCGTCGCGCGGATCCCGGCCGCGCGCCCCCGGGCCGTGGTCGACCTCGGCTGCGGCCCCGGCCAGCTCACCGCCACCCTCGCCGAGCGCTGGCCGACGAGCCGGGTCCTCGGCCTCGACTCCTCACCCGAGATGGTCGACCGCGCCGTCGCCCTGGGCGCTCCCGTCGACTTCGCGGTCGCCGACCTGCGCGACTGGCGTCCGACCGGCGACGAGGACGTGGTGGTCAGCAACGCCGCGCTGCAGTGGGTGCCCGGCCACCAGGAACTGCTGCGCCGCTGGGCCGCCGAGCTACCCGCCGGCGCGTGGCTCGCCATGCAGGTCCCCGGCAACTTCGCCGCCGACTCGCATCGCGCCCTGCGGGAGGTCGCCAACCGGCCGACCTGGCGGGCCACGGTCGCCCCGCTGCTGCGCGCGGAGCCGGTCGACGACCCGGCCGACTACGCGGCGCTGCTGACCGCCGCCGGCTGCGCGGTGGACGCCTGGGAGACTACCTACGTGCACCTGCTGCCGGCCCGGCCCGCCGCCGACCATCCGGTGTTGACCTGGATGGAAGGCACCGCGCTGCGCCCGGTCCGGGCCAAGCTGGACGCCGCGGGCTGGTCCGCCTTCCGGGCCGAGCTGGGGGTACGACTCACCGCCGCGTACCCGGTGCGGCAGGGTCAGGTGTACTTCCCGTTCCGCCGCGTCTTCGTCGTCGCCCGCACCGGCGACCATGCCCAGGAGAATCCGTGACCGACCTGCCCACCTTCATCGCCGGCCTGCCCAAGGTGGAGCTGCACGTGCACCACGTCGGCTCCGCCTCGCCCCGGATCGTCGCCGAACTGGCCGCCCGCCACGAGGGACGCACCCCCGTGCCAGCCGACCCGGAGGCGCTCGCCAGCTACTTCGAGTTCCGCGACTTCGCGCACTTCATCGAGGTCTACCTGAGCGTGGTGGACCTCGTCCGCGACCCGGAGGACGTCTGGATCCTCACCCACGAGGTGGCCCGGGAGCTGGCCCGCCAACAGGTCCGGTACGCCGAGCTGACGATCACCCCGTACTCGCACGTCCGACGGGGCATCCCCGCGCCGGCGTTCTGCGAGGCCATCGAGGACGCCCGCAAGCGGGCCCTGGCCGACTTCGGCCTCGAACTGCGCTGGTGCTTCGACATCCCCGGTGAGGCGGGCCTGCCCGCCGCCGAGGAGACGCTGCGCATCGCCCTGGACGAGCGACCCGACGGGCTGGTCAGTTTCGGTCTGGGCGGCCCGGAGATCGGCGTACCCCGCCCGCAGTTCCGGCCCTGGTTCGACCAGGCCCGCGCGGCCGGTCTGCGCTCGGTGCCGCACGCCGGGGAGACCACCGGGCCGCAGACGATCTGGGACGCGCTGAACGAGCTGGGCGCCGAGCGGATCGGGCACGGCATCTCCGCCGCCCAGGACCCGGAGCTGCTGACCTACCTGGCCGAGCGGCAGATCGGGATGGAGGTCTGCCCGACGTCCAACGTGCGGACCCGGGCGGTGGCCAACCTCGACGAGCACCCGCTGCGTCAGCTTGTCGACGCCGGCCTGCTGGTCACCATCAACTCCGACGACCCGCCGATGTTCGGCACCACCCTGAACGACGAGTACGCGGTGGCGGCCCGCCTCCTCGGGGCCGATCGCGAGGGCGTGGCCGGGCTGGCCCGCAACGCGGTGACCGCGTCCTTCCTCGACGCCGCCGGCAAGCAGCGGATCACCGCCGAGATCGACGCGTACCTCGCCACAGCGGTCTGAGTCGCCGGTCGCCCGGAGCGACGCGGCCGGCTCGCTCGGGCAAGCAGGGCGCGCGGCGGGAGCGTGGGTGTGGGGGGACCTGAGACTCCCGCCGCGCGCGCGGCTTCACCGGCCGTGGGTGCGTGGTGCGCTCGACCGGTGAAACTGGTGGGTTCGTGCTCTGATCCTGTCAGCCCGCAGCCGTCCCAGCTCGGTCGTTAACCGCGATCTAAGGAAGACTTGCGCCGGGGCACAACCCGGGCCGGCCCGGTCACTCGTCGGTGGGGCGCTGGCGGGGCCAGCGACGGCCGGTGGTCTTCGTGTCCCGCGCATCGCGTGCCATCCGGCCGACCAGGCCGAAACGGCTGACCTGCCGGGGCGTCGCCTCCGGGTCGGCCAGCAGCATCACCACGCTGGCCCCGCCCAGCCGGGCGCGGTCGATGCTCACCGAGCCGTTGGCCTGCAACGCCACCCGCTTGGCGATGTCCAGGCCGAGCCCGGTCGAACCCTGGTCACTGGTCCCCCGACGCAGCGCCCGGTCCGGGTTGGCGATCCCTGGCCCGGCGTCGTCGACACGGATCGCCACATACCCGTCCCGCCGCGACACGGCCACCTCGAACGCGGCGCCCTGCGGGGTGTAGCGGAAGACGTTCCCGATCACCGCGTCCAGCGCGGCGGCCAGCTCGGCCCGTGGCACCGGGGCGGGGATGCGCAACTGCGCGCCGTTCACCCGGTGTGGCCGATTCTGGTCGCCGGCCAGCGCCGCCCAGAACACCATCCGGTCCCGGACCACCTCGCTGACGTCGCACATCGCCGGCCCGGCCTCGTGCGCCACCGCCTTGCGGGTGGTCTTGATCAGCACGTCGATCTCACCCTCCAGGGTGACGATCGCCTGCCGGATCCGTCGGATGCCGCGGAGTCGGTCCAACTCCGCCGGGCTGAACGAACCCACGCTGGTGTCGTCGGACTCCAACGCCTCCGCGTCCAACCGCAGCACCGTCAACGGGGTACGCAGACGATGCGACAGATCGGCCACCAGTTCCCGCTCGTCGGTGCGGGCCGCGTCGAGCCGGTCGGCCATCCGGTTGAAGGCGTACCCGGCCTCGGCCAGTTCACGGGGACCGGTCGGCTCGACCCGTACCCCCAGGTCGCCGTCGCCGATGGAGAGCGCGGCCTTGACCAGGCCCCGGGTCGAGTCCACCGCGCGGGCGGCGACCCGGTCGACCACCAGCACCGCCGCGCCGGCCATCGCCGCGCCGACCGCGAACAGGAGCAACCAGGTCCCGCCGGCACCCTCGCCCAGCGTCGAATCCGGAAGGAACACCTCGACCACGGCCGTCCGGTCACCGAGCACCACCGGGTCGAGCCGAACCACACCACCGTCGACGTCGACGACCAGCGACCGCCGGTCGGCTCGGGCCCGGTCCAGGTCGCTGCCGCTGGCCCGACCAGCGGACTCGTCAAGCCCCAACCCGTGCACCACGGGCCGGGTCGGGGCGCCCTCGGCGCTGGCCACCACGGCACGCTCGACGACCGCCGGGTCGGTGCTCACTGCCAGCGCGCCGGTCACCAGCGCGCTGCGCCGGGCCGCGTCGGCGATCGCCTCGTCCCGGCTCTGCTCACGCAGGCTGAGCCCGAGGGGGATCAGGAACGCGAGCGCGACGAGACTGCACATGCCGGCCGTGAGCAGGGCCAGCGCCGTCCTCAGTCCGGCGCCACCAGCCGGAACCCGACCCCCCGCACGGTGCGCAGGTAGCGCGGCTTCGCCGCGGACTCGCCCATCTTTCTGCGAAGCCAGTACAGGTGAACGTCGATTGTCTGGTCCTCGCCGACCGATGGCTGCCGCCATACCTCCTCCAAGAGTTCCCGGCGGGACACTACCCGCCCAGGTCGCGCGGCGAGATACGCCAGCAGGTCGAATTCCTTACGGGTCAGCGCCAGTGGCTCCCCGTCGAGTTGGGCGCTTCGCTCGCCCACGTCCACCCGGAGCCCACCGACGCTGTGCACCGCCGGCTGCACCGTCCGGCTGGCCCGTCCGGCCCGGCGCAGCACGGTGGTGATCCGCGCGTCCAGGTGCGCCCCGGTGAACGGCTTGACCATGTAGTCGTCGGCACCGGCGCGCAGCAGTTTGACCACCGACTGCTCGTCGTCGCGGGCGGTGGCGATGATGATCGGGACGTCGGTGATGCCCCGCAGCATCCGCAGCGCGTCCGAGCCGTCCAGGTCGGGCAGGCCCAGGTCGAGCACCACCAGGTCGGGTGTCTCCGCGGCGACCCGACGCAGCGCGTCCAACGCCGTACCCACGGCGTGCACGGCATGCCCCCGGTCGGTGAGGGACCGCAGCATCGCGCCGCGTACGACGTGATCGTCTTCGACCAGGAGCACGGAGGCCACGACAAGACCGTACTTGGCCTGGCAAGTTGATCGCGTTGCGACGTGCCTGGGGAGCGGGCAAGCTGGTACGACGATGTCGTTCACGCTGTTTGTCGATGCCCGCCTGGCGCTCGCCCGGGACAGCCTCGCCGGTCTCTCCACCGGCGACGCGCTCGGCGAGCAGACCGTGTCGTCGGCGTCCGTCGATCTCGCCGAGGGCGCACTGCCACCGGCCCCCTGGGCGTGGACCGACGACACCGAGATGGCCTGCTCGGTCCTCGCCGCCCTGGTCGACGCCGGCAGCATCGACCGGGACCGGCTGGCCCTGGCCTTCGCCGAGCGTTGCGACGGTCGCCGGGGCTACGGCGACGGCGCCAGGTCGATCCTGCGGCTGATCCGGGATGGCACCCCGTGGCCGTTGGCCGCCGCCTCCGCCTTCGACGGCCAGGGCTCCTGCGGCAACGGCGCGGCGATGCGGGTCGGCCCGCTGGGCGCGTACTTCGCCGACTCGACGGCGCGTGCCGCCGCCCAGGCCCGCGCCTCGGCCGAGGTGACGCACGCGCATCCGGAGGGGATCGCGGGAGCGGTCGCGGTCGCCGTCGCCGCCGCGTTGGCCGCCCGGTCCCGCCTGGACGGGCATCGGCCGGCCCCGCAGCGGCTGCTCGCCGGGATCGCCGCCGCGCTCGATCCGGGCACCGAGGTGCACCGGAGCGTGAACCGGGCGGCCGGGCTGCTCGGCCGGCCACTGCCCCGGGTGGTGGCGGCGCTCGGCAACGGCTCCCGGGTGACCGCCCAGGACACCGTCGGGTTCACCCTCTGGGTGGCCGCCACCCACCTCGACGACTATCCGGCGGCGATCCAGACGTGCCTACGCGCCGGCGGCGACGTGGACACCACTGCCGCCATCGCCGGGTCGGTGGTGGCGGCGTACACCGGCGTCGGCACCCCGGGCGGCGTGCCCGAGCCGTGGCTGGCCGCCCGCGAACCGCTACCTACCTGGCTCCCCTGACGCCCCTGACGCACCGGGCGGCCCTGCACGGGCGGCCCTGCGCTGCCCGGCCCACGATCAACTCGGCTTCCTGCAAATCGGGTCGTACGGGCGGCGGGGATGCCACGGATTCCGGGAACCCGAGTGGATCACCGCGATGCTGCGGGAACGGCGGGCTGGGGGTCGGCGGATTGCGGGTTGGCGGGGGTCTGGTCCTCGTCCGTGCGGCCGGTCACCTCGGCGAGCGTCGGGGTCTGGTCCTCGTCCTTGCCGCCGACCACCTCGGCGAGCGCCAGGGGCTCGGCCGGGTCGCGCCGACGCCACCGGCTGACCAGCCAACCGATCGCCGCGCCGCCGCCGAGCCCGGCCAGCAGGCCGGCGGCCAGCATCCCGTCGGCGCTGCCGGACTCCTCGCCGGCACCGCCCGCACGAGCGGCCGGCCCGGCGTCGACACCGTTGCCCGGACCGGCCGGCGCACCGGCGGCCGGGGCACCGTGGCCCCCGCCATGGGCGGCCGGTCCGGCGGCACCGGGGGCCGCCGGCAGCAGGGCGAGCGTCGGGGCCCGGTGCGCGCCGGTGGCGTCCGCCCACCGGACCACGGTGCCATCGGCGTACGTCTGGACCACCTCGAAGGTGAGCCGCTCCGCCTGCGGCATCGGCCCCATGGACAGCGCCAGCCGGGCCGGCCCGGGATCGCCCTCGCCGACCCGGACCCAGGTCACCGAGGTGGTCACCGTGCTCACTCCGGAGGAGTGGATTCCGGCCAGCGGCTTGTCCAGGGTGCGGGAGCTCAACCGGGGCGCCCACCCGTCCACCGACATCGGGTAGACCTCGGCGATCGGCGTGTCGGCCGGCAGCCGGACCTCGATCTGGTTGGTCTTCGTGCCGGCTCGCTCCTCCGGCACGGTGAATTCGAGGCGTACGGCGTCGCCCTGCCGGGCCTCGGTCGGGGTGGTCGTCACGTCCGCCGCGGACGCCGCGCTGGGCCAGAACAGCAGCCCGGCGGCGGTCAACGCGGTCACCGCCACGATCCGCCGTCGGCGCTCGCCACCGTGCGTGCTCGCCATGTCGTGCCCCCATCCGTGTTCGCGCGGCCGGCACCGGTTTCCGGCCACACCCGGTAGTTCGGCTGCGAGGCGCGAAAGGTTCAACGTGGCCGGCAGGAAGGTGCCCTTCCGGACCCGGGGAGGGTGGACCGATAGCATCGGCAGGAGCCGAGGATCGGCACCGTTTCGTACCACTTGGAGGAGTCACCGTGTCCGCACCCCGTACCCCCGCCGTGGCCGACCCCGTCGTCGTCGCCGCCGGGACGACGGCGGCCGACGCGGTGGCCGCGGCCGGACTGCCCGCGAACGGCCCCAAGGCGATCGTCGTGGTTCGCGACCCGCAGGGTCAGCTGCGCGACCTGGACTGGACGCCGGCCGAGGAGACCGTCGTCGAGCCGGTCAGCCTGGATTCGCCGGACGGGCTCAACGTGCTGCGCCACTCCACCGCGCACGTGCTCGCCCAGGCCGTGCAGGACATCTTCCCCGAGGCGAAGCTGGGCATCGGCCCGCCCATCGAGAACGGCTTCTACTACGACTTCGACGTCGACAAGCCGTTCCAGCCCGATGACCTCAGCAAGCTCGAGAAGCGCATGCAGGAGATCATCAAGTCCGGGCAGCGGTTCCGCCGCCGCCGCTTCGGCAGCCTGGACGAGGCGCGCTCCGAGCTGGCCGACGAGCCGTTCAAGCTGGAGTTGATCGAGGTCAAGGGCGAGGGCCTGGACACCGACGAGGTGATGGAGGTGGGCGGCGGCGAGCTGACCATCTACGACAACCTCGACGCCAAGGAGGACAAGGTCTGCTGGTCGGACCTGTGCCGGGGCCCGCACCTGCCGACCACCCGACTGATCGGCGCGTTCAAGCTGATGCGCTCCGCCGCCGCCTACTGGCGCGGGTCGGAGAAGAACCCACAACTACAGCGGGTGTACGGCACCGCGTGGCCGACCCGTGACGAGCTCAAGGCGTACCTGAAGCTGTTGGAGGAGGCCGCCCGGCGCGACCACCGCAAGCTCGGCGCGGACCTCGACCTGTTCAGCTTCCCCGACGAGATCGGCTCCGGGCTGGCGGTCTTCCACCCCAAGGGCGGCATCATCCGCCGCGAGATGGAGCACTACTCGCGGCGGCGGCACGAGGAGGCGGGGTACGAGTTCGTCAACACCCCGCACATCACCAAGGCGCAGCTGTTCCAGACCTCCGGCCACCTGCCGTACTACGCGGACACCATGTTCCCGCCCATGCAGCTGGAGGGCGCGGAGTACTACCTCAAGGCGATGAACTGCCCGATGCACAACCTGATCTTCAGGGCGCGCGGGCGGTCGTACCGGGAGCTGCCGCTGCGGCTGTTCGAGTTCGGCACGGTCTACCGGTACGAGAAGTCCGGCGTCGTGCACGGCCTGACCCGGGTCCGTGGCCTGACCCAGGACGACTCGCACATCTACTGCACCCGTGAGCAGATGGCGGGTGAGCTGTCCACGCTGCTCAGCTTCGTGCTGGACCTGCTGCGTGACTACGGCCTGGACGACTTCTACCTGGAGCTGTCGACCCGGGACGACTCGCCCAAGTTCATCGGGGCCGACGAGGACTGGGCGGAGGCGACCGAGGCGCTGCGGACCGCCGCCGCGACCTCCGGCCTGGACCTGGTGCCCGACCCGGGCGGAGCGGCGTTCTACGGGCCGAAGATCTCCGTGCAGGCGCGGGACGCGATCGGCCGGACCTGGCAGATGTCCACCATCCAGGTCGACTTCAACCAGCCGGAGCGGTTCGGGTTGGAGTACCAGGCCGCCGACGGCAGCCGCCAGCGACCCGTCATGATCCACCGGGCGTTGTTCGGGTCGATCGAGCGGTTCTTCGGGGTGCTCACCGAGCACTACGCGGGCGCGTTCCCGGCCTGGCTGGCGCCGGTGCAGGTGGTGGGCATCCCGATCCGCGAGGACCACACCGACTACCTGCACGGCTTCGTCGCGGCGCTGCGCGCCGAGGGGATCCGGGCCCAGGTGGACGCGGGCGACGACCGGATGCAGAAGAAGATCCGTACGGCGCAGCAGCAGAAGATCCCGTTCATGGTGATCGCCGGTGACGACGACGTGGCAGCCGGCACGGTCTCCTTCCGCTACCGCGACGGTTCCCAGCGCAACGGCGTGCCGGTCGCCGAGGCGGTGACCCACGTGCTCGACGTGGTCAGCTCCCGCACCAACATCGGCCCGTCCGCCGCCGCCGAGTAAACGGGACCGCCGCACGGCCCGGGTGCCGCGGCCGGCGCGCCGCATGATCGTGCTCGAACATGGAAGTAGTGGCCTCCCCGGTGTTGGAGGCCACTACTTCCTGGATCGAGCACGATCTTCGCCGGGAGGCCGGCGCGGGAGGGGACCGGCGCCGGGTTGCCGGCGCGGGAGACGGTGCTGGGGGTCAGACGCCGCAGTTCGGTGCTGACCAGCCGCCGACCGCCGCCACGTGGGTGTGGTCGTTGTGGTCCGGGTAGCCGGGGCCGAGGATCTGCGCGAAGCCGTGGTAGCGGGCCTGTTGGGCCAGTCGGCAGAACGACGGGGAGCCGACCAGGTCGACCCCGTCGCCGTACAGGTGTCGGCTGTTGGACGCGCCGCCCACCGCGCTGTTGCAGGCGTAGCTGCGGAAGCTGCTGCTGATCGAGATCGACACGTCACCGAGGGCGTGCCGCATGGCCTGGAGCTTCCACATCGAGACGAGCGCGTTGAACCGCGCGGTGCTCGCGGCGACCGCGCCACCGGACCAGTCGCTGTTGCACTTGTTCAGCTCGGGGTAGCTGAAGTTGGCCGGTGTGCAGTCGTCGTCCTGGAGGGCGTAGATCCGGTTGAACGTCTGTGGGCCGGCGATCCCGTCCGCGGGCAGCCCGTACGCCTGCTGGAAACGGATCACCGCCGACCGGGTGGCCGGGCCGAACGCGCCGTCGAGGCCGAGAACCGCGCCGTAGCCGGGGTAGCCGGCGACCCGGATCTGGAGTTGCCGGACGTCCTCGCCGGATGCCCCCTGGGACAGGGTGCGACCCCAGGTGTAGCAGCCGTCCGCCTGTGCGGCGCCGGCGGTGAGGGTGATGCCGGCCACTGTGGTGGCGGCAGTCAGGGCGAGTGCCGCGAGGAGCCGGCCGAGCCGTCGGATCATGTAGCCCTCCATCAATGCATGGAAGTTTCTGGATGCACAGAATCTTCAGGTTCCGCTATTGATCCGTCAAGAACTTGCACGGTGAGGTTTTCCCGTCGACAGGTGTCGCGGCACGCCTGCGGGCCTCCGTAGGATCGGCTCGTGACAGGGGCGGAACGGCACACGGACATCGGCGGCATGGCGGACGGCCTCGAGCGGCTCTGGACGCCGCACCGGATGACCTACATCTCCGGCGAGGACCGCCCGGCCGAGGGCTACGAGAAGCCGACCGGCTGCCCGTTCTGCCGCGCCCCCAAGCTGCCGCCGGAGGAGAGCCTGGTGGTGGCCCGCGGTGAGCACGTGTTCGTGGTGCTCAACCTCTATCCGTACAACCCAGGGCACCTGCTGGTCTGCCCCTACCGGCACGTCGCCGACTACACCGACCTGGACGTGCCGGAGACCACCGAGCTGGCGGCGTACACGCAGACGGCGATGCGGGTGATCCGCAAGGTGAGCAACGCGCACGGCTTCAACCTGGGCATGAACCAGGGCGGGGTGGCCGGCGCGGGCATCGCCGCGCACCTGCACCAGCACGTGGTGCCGCGCTGGGGCGGCGACGCGAACTTCATGCCGGTGATCGGCCGCACCAAGGTCCTGCCGCAACTGCTCGGCGACACCCGCGACCTGCTCGCCCGCGCCTGGCCGTCCTGAGCGTCGGCGAAACGCGAGGTCCGCGCCGGTGCCGCTAGTCGGCGCTCAACAGCGGGGTCAGCTCCGGCCAACTCTCCACCCGGTGTACGAGGGGCAGCAGCGCCCTGCGAGCGGCGACCTCCGCCGGACGGGGCCGGAACAGGAAGCGGTGCGCCACCGACTCCAGGTAGCCGAGCACCTCCAGCTTGTCGTCCACGAAGTGGGTCAACCCGAGGCGCTGGGCGATCGGCGCCTTGGCCGGACGGGTACGGCAGAAGTGGACCCGCTCCACGGGGATGCCGGTGCGTGCCGGGAAGTCGTGGTGGGCCAGCCACTCCCGGGTTCGGCGTTCGGTGGTCTCCCCGCACTTGGACACCAGATGCACCTCGTCGAACACCGGGACGAGTGCCGCGAGCGCGTCGAACGCCCCGTCGACCACTGGTGTACGCAGGTAGTACGCGCCGAAGAACGAGGTGTCGGCGTCCTCGTCGGCCGGCTCGATGATCACGCCGCCGATGTCCACGCCCAGCCTCCGCATGCGGCCGATCATGCCGCACGGGCCGGTCGGCTCGCATCCACGATTCCGGCCCCGGGATCTGCTACGCCCCCGGCCTGTGCAGGTGGCACGATCGGCCGATGGCAGTCACGACACGGACGTTGGGACGCAGCGGCATCGAGGTCAGCGCCCTCGGCATGGGGTGCTGGGCGATCGGCGGCCCCTGGGCGGAGGGCAGCCAACCGCTGGGCTGGGGTGCGGTCGACGACGACGAGTCGGTGCGGGCGGTCCGCCGGGCGCTCGACCTGGGCGTCACCCTCTTCGACACCGCCGACACGTACGGCGCTGGGCACAGCGAGCGGGTACTCGGCCGGGCGCTCGCCGGCCGCCGGGACGAGGCCGTGATCGCCACCAAGTGGGGTTACACCTTCGACGAGGCGAGCCGACAGGCCACCGGCGAGGACGCGTCGCCCGCGTACCTGCGCAGGGCCGTGACCGACTCGCTGCGCCGGCTGGGCACCGACCGGATCGACCTCTATCAGCTGCACCTCGCCGACCTGTCGGTGCCGCGGGCGCAGGCACTGATCGGCAGCTGCGAGGACCTGGTCGCCGAGGGCCTGATCCGGGCGTACGGGTGGAGCACCGACCGTCCCGACCGGGCCACCGCGTTCGGGCACGCCGCCACCGGTGCCACCGCCGTGCAGCACACCCTGTCCGTGCTGCGGGACGCCCCGGAGTTGCTCGCGGTCTGCGACAAGTACGACCTGGCCAGCGTCAACCGGGGCCCGCTGGGCATGGGACTGCTCACCGGCAAGTACTCGGCCGGGTCGACCCTGCCGCATGACGACGTACGCGGGTTGGCCCCCGGATGGTTGGAGTGGTTCCGTGGTGGTCGGCCCGCGCCGGAGTGGTTGCGTCGGGTCGGTGTGGTCCGTGCGGCGCTCACCGCCGACGGGCGCACCCTCGCCCAGGGCGCGTTGGGCTGGATCTGGGCCCGCAGCGGTCGCACCATCCCGATCCCCGGCTGTCGTACGGTGGCCCAGGTCGAGGAGAACGCCGCAGCGCTACACCGGGGCCCGCTGCCGGCGGACCAGTTCGTCGAGGTCGAGCGCCAGTTGGCGGCACTGCGGACGGCGGCTCTGCGCGACGCCGACCGCCC